>NZ_JBKJHD010000018.1:0-82030 GCF_046613695.1 Flavobacterium sp. RHBU_24
ATACATTGTTTGTGGCCTCTCGCTCTAAGCGCAACCTAATTTTAAAAACTCTCTGTGAATCCCTGCGTATAAATCTGGCAAGTGCGTTTGCCAAAGGCAGGTGCCCAAATTAAATTAAATCGGAAATTAGTTACAGGTATAGTTTTGGCAGTATTAGACCTCCGAGGTTTTGGCCAACAATGGAACAATGGAATAATCCAGCAATCGAACAATCAAAATAACAATCCAAAAAATTATCCCTACTTTTGCTTATCATTAAAAATTGAAGCTTGAGCCTTTATAAAAGCCTTTTTAAGCAAACTGCCATATACGGTATCGCTACGGTAGTACCCCGCATGTTTAGCTTTATACTTACACCACTATATACCACCCCCGGTGTTATGGATTTGGCAAAGTATGCCGAAGTTTCCATCAACTTTGCGTGGCTCGTTTTTTTTAACGTGGTGCTGGCTTATGGTATGGAGACGGCTTTTTTTCGGTTTTATAATACCGACGATAAAAAGCAGGTTATCAGTACATCTACAATATCCCTGTTCTGGTCTTCCATCGCTTTTTTAGGCATTGCGCTGGTATTTCGCGGTACACTGGGCAACCTGCTGAAAATAGATATCGAATACATTAGTTATATCATCTGGGTGCTCGTGCTCGACGCGCTTGCCATAGCGCCGTTCTCTAAGCTCAGGGCAGACGGCAGGCCGATGCGCTACGCCTTCATTAAAATAGGGAGTGTGGCGTTTAACCTCGCCCTTAACTTTTTCTTCCTTATTTATTTGCCAAAGCTTGCCTTGGCCTACCCGGTTAGCATCTGGAGCAGCATATACGTACCGGGCTTTCAGGTGGGATATGTTTTTGTGGCAAATGTTATGGCAAGCCTTTTTGCGCTAGTGCTCCTGCTGCCCCATTACTTAAGGCTGTCGTGGCATTTTAACGCTACCCTTTGGAAGAAAATGATGCGTTATTCGCTTCCCGTGATGCTTGCCGGTATCGCCTTTGCCATTAATGAAACCTTTGACCGCCCACTGCTAAAATACCTGCACGTACCCGAAAGCGAAATAGGCATTTACTCAGCCTGTTATAAACTCGCACTGTTCATGACACTATTTACTACAGCCTTCAGGCTGGGGATAGAGCCATTCTTTTTTAGCCATGCCGGTAACGAAAATGCGAAGCAAACCTATGCTGCCATTACCAAATACTTTGTAATATTCGGTTCGGTTATATTGCTGGGCGTTATTGCCTTTGCCGACCTGCTTAAAATATTTATCATCCGCGACCCCGCGTACTGGGACGGCATGAAGGTAGTTCCGCTTATCATTTTGGCCAATTTTTGCCTTGGCATTTATACTAACCTTTCGGTATGGTATAAGCTGTCAGACAAAACAAAAATGGGCGCTTATATATCAGCCATTGGCGCAGCCATAACACTACTGTTTAACTTCGCGCTTATACCCATCTGGGGCTACACAGGTTCTGCCATTGCAACGGTGTGTGCGTATGGCGCCATGATGGTACTATCCTACCTTATCGGCGCTAAATATTACCCTATCCCGTATGACCTTAAAACAATGGGTACCTATATGAGCCTTGCCATCGGTCTTTCGGCATTGTCTTTTTACGTGCCGGTATTGCGCCACACCTATGCGTTTGGCATACTGTCGCTCATTGGGTTTATATATTTCATCTACAAACGGGAAAAACACATACTGCTAAAATTTATCAAAAAATAAAACACACACATGCCGGTTACTATAAAAATCATAAACAAATCGGGCCACGCGCTTCCAAACTACGAAACCATAGCTTCTGCAGGAATGGACCTCCGCGCTGTTACCTCCACGCCTGTTGTGCTTGAGCCACTGGGAAGGGCCATTATTAAAACAGGCCTTTTTATTGAATTACCCATAGGGTATGAGGCGCAGGTAAGGCCACGTAGCGGGCTTGCAGCAAAAAACGGAGTTACCGTGCTGAACAGCCCCGGAACAATTGATGCCGATTACAGGGGCGAAGTTGGGGTAATTTTAGTAAATTTATCAAATGAGGCGTTTACGGTACATAACGGTGAGCGCATTGCCCAGCTTGTTATTGCAAAACATGAACGTGCCGAATGGGAGGAAGCAGAAGTGCTTAGCGACACCCACAGGGGTGCGGGCGGCTTTGGAAGCACGGGCACAAAGTGACGTAACCAAATACCACCACCGATATGAAATTTAAAAACGTTATTGCTACTGTTTTATTTATTGTAAGCGGCTTTTCGACAACGCTGGTTTCTGCACAGCAGGCAAACCAGAAAAAATTCATTAAAAAGGCAGCTAAAGAAGCTTGTACATGCACCGATGGCATATCGAGCACCATAGGAAAAGAAGAGGTTGTTGAGCAGTTAAACAGCTGTATAACGGCCGCTATCATTAAGCAACAGTTGTATAGTACTTTTAACGATTTAAAAGATATAAAGAAACTTATTAAGGACGTCAAAGTATCGGTAAAAGATGGTGATACTACATTTGTTGTAGGTGATGATACCGAGAAAGTTATTATAGCGGATAAAAATTTCAGGGAGATACAGGATTATATGATGAAAAATTGTAAAGGCCTTAAAAATCTCGTAGCGAGTAACGATATGCTTTCTGATAAGTCGTTGTCGGCTAATCCGGAAGCCATGAAGGTCTATCATGAAGGGGAAGATTATTTTAAAAAACAAAAGCTTGAAAAGGCCGCCGAAAAATTTAAAGCGGCGGTAAAGCTCGATCCTGAATTTGCCTTTGCCTGGGATAACCTTGGGCTCACTTATCGGTACATGGGCAATTATGACGAAGCTTTAAAATGTTATAGAAAATCTTTGGAGGTAGACCCTTACGGGACTATGCCACTGCAAAATATAGCGATAGTTTATGAGTATAAAAAAGATTATAAACAGGCCGCCGCGGCATATGATAAGGTAATAGAAGCTGAGCCCGATAATCCGGAAGGATATTATGGTGCAGGACGGGCCTACTATTTTGCAGAAGATTACGAGAAAGGCTGCGACTATATGTTCAAAGCCTATAAGTTATACGGAGAATTAAAGTCTCCCTACATGGGTGATGCTGAAAAAAACCTGGGTGCTTTTTGGAACGACCTGAAAGAAAAGGGAAAAGAGAACATTTTTAACGATGCGGCGAAAGCTAACGGCGTAGAAATAAAGTAAGCTTTAAAAGGAAGAAAAGCCGGATATTTTTCAGAAGGCGGGTAAGGATGCTAATGTAGACCTGTAGTTGCTTAAAAAAATTGCAGAATTTTTAAAATAATAGAATATACCGGGCAAAACGGTAAATCGACACTAACAAGAGAATATATAAAATAGAGGATGAAGATTATTGTACCTATGGCAGGCCGGGGATCACGCCTGCGCCCACACACACTTACTGTTCCTAAACCGCTTATACCTATAGCCGGTAAGCCCATAGTGCACCGCCTGGTAGAAGATATAGCATCTGTACTGAACCAGGAAATAGAAGAGATAGCCTTTATTGTAGCGCGTGATTTTGGCCCGCAGGTAGAGGCCGACCTTGTAGCCATTGCCGAGAGGCTGGGCGCAAAGGGCAGCATTTACTACCAGGATAAGCCGCTGGGCACCGCCCATGCCATTATGAGTGCCAAAGACAGTATGAGCGGCCCGGTAGTGGTGGCATACGCCGATACACTATTCCGGGCTGATTTTACGTTAGACACTTCGGCAGACAGTGTTATCTGGGTTAAACAGGTAGACGACCCAAGCGCTTTTGGCGTGGTAAAGCTAAACAGCAATAACGAGATTACTGATTTTGTTGAAAAGCCAAAAGAATATGTCAGCGACCTCGCTATTATTGGTATTTACTATTTTAAGAGCGGCGAAACCCTTAAAGATGAATTGCAGTACCTGCTGGATAACGGTATTGTAAAGGGCGGCGAATACCAGCTTACCGATGCGCTGGAGAACATGAAGCAAAAGGGTATGAAATTTGTACCGGGTAAGGTAGACGAGTGGATGGACTGCGGCAATAAGAACGTTACCGTAGAAACAAACAGCCGTATGCTGGGCTTTATCGCAGCCGACGGACAGGAAAATTTAGTGAGTGAAAACGTGACGATGGAAAACAGCACAGTAATCCCGCCGTGCTTTATCGGAAGTGGTGTTACGTTAAAGAATGCTACCGTGGGCCCTTTTGTTTCACTTGGTGCAAATACGCATGTTGAAAACAGTATTATAAAAAACAGCCTGGTGCAAACCAGCGCCGTCATTAAAAACGCTATCTTAGATAATGGAATGATAGGCAACCATGCGGCTTTTAACGGTAAATTTACCAGCATCAGCCTTGGCGACTATTCAGTTATAGAATAAACAATTATGAATATAAAAATCCTTTTTGGCGGGCTTTTGGTTATGGGTGCGTTAGCATGCCCTATAGCTATTTATGCCCAGGAAGAGCCCGATGCAATTGCACTGAAAAACAATGAGTTTGAAGACAATTTTTATGAGGCCCTCAAGCAAAAAGGGATTGAAAACTATGATAAGGCCATACAGTCATTGCAAAAATGCCTGAACAGCGAGCCGGACAATGCGATAGTATATAATGAACTTGGTAAAAATTACCTGTTCCTTAAAAATTACTTTGAGGCCGAAAAAGCATTTAAAAAAGCAGCAGAGCTGGACGCTAAAAACCGCTGGTACTGGCAGGGGCTGTATGACGTGTATTATGAGCAAAAGGACTTTAACCGTGCCATACCCATAGTCGTAAAGCTTACCGAGTGGCGCAAGGCCTACTACCAGGAAGACCTGGTATCGCTCTACATGTATACGCAGCAGTTTGATAAGGCGCTTACGCTGATAAACGAACTGGAGCAAACCGTAGGCACCAGCGAAAAACGCGAAATGTATAAGCTGCAGATATTGGCCACCAGCAAAGACAGCAAACCGGGCAAAGAAGCGCTGGAAGCGGCCATTGCCAAAGACCCTAAGAATGAGGATAACTACATCGACCTGATTTACCTGTACAGCGAAAATAACCAGGAGGCTAAGGCCGAAGAAGTAGCCCGCAGGCTTGAAAAAGCCATACCGCAGAGCGACTGGGCGCAGGTAAGCCTGTTTAAGTTCCATATCAACAATAATGAGGGCGAAAAGGCAACCCAGAGCATGATGCAGTTATTAGGCAGCCGCAAGATTGACAGCAAAATAAAGCACCGAGTGCTTAACGAATACCTGATTTTTGCAAATAATAACCCATCTTATCTGCCTTCTCTCGAAAAAGCGGTAGACTATTTTAAGGATGTAAAGGAGGTAAACGTGCCTAAAGAAATAGGCAAATTCTTTTACAACAAAAAGAATTATGCTGAGGCGATGCGCTATTTCGAGAAAAGTGTTGCGCAAAAAGATGATGATGTAGAAGGGGTAGAGCTGCTACTAATGACGTATGCCGAAAGTGCGCAGAACGACAAGATGTACAAACTTGCCACCGGTTATATCGACCTGTATCCTACGCAGCCTAAGTTGTATTATTTTGCCGGGCTGGCAGCAAACAGGCTGCAGCAGTTTGGCAAAGCCAAAGAATGGCTGGAAAGCGGCCAGGACTTTGTAGTAGATGACGCGGCGCTGGCTAAAGATTTTAAGCAACAACTTGACATTGCTAAAAAAGCGGGCGGCAAAAGCTAATTCCGTTTTAAAAAGAGAAATTATGAAAAAGAGTGTATTAGTATTAATTGCTACGATGGCCCTTTTGGTTACAAGTTGTAAAACAAAACAGCTGGCCACCGTTACCGAGGGTACTGCCGAGGAAGACCGCAACAGTAAAGAAATTATAGCCGGGCATTATAAAAACCCCGAAAACTATAAAACCCTTTTAATTAAGGCGGATGCGTCGTACAAGGACTCGAAGCAAGAACTTGGTTTTTCTACTGAAATCCGCATTGAGAAGGATAAACGCATACTGGTCATGGGCCGCTACCTGGGTTTTACGGTAGCCAAGGCGCTTATTACGCCTGAGGAAGTTACTTATTATGTAACCCTGAACAATACCTATTTTAAGGGGAATTATGAAGTGCTGAGCCGCTGGCTGGGTACTGACCTGGATTATAACAAAGTGCAGAATCTGCTTACCGGCGAGGCGCTGTACGACCTTACCAAAGGTACATATAAATCGTCTGTAGAAGAGGGTAAGTACAAGCTCACGGGTAAGGAAAGCGGCAATATTATCAAGGAATTTTTGTTTGAGGGTACTAACTACCTGCTTAAAAAGCAGCATATTGCCCAGGGTGGGCAACAGCCCCGCAGTGTAGATGTGGTATATCCGGGGCATAAGGAATATACCCAGGCCATACTGCCCGTAGCCGTAAAAATAGAGGCAGAACAAAAAGACAAAGTAAACATTGATATTGAATATGCTTCGGTAAAATTTGACGAAAAGCTAAGCTTTCCGTATGAAGTGCCCGAAGGATACGAGCAGATATTTGTAGAGTAATACTAACCATAAAACAGGCGATGAAAAATCTATTGCTTACCTTTTTTCTTTTAGGATTTGTAGCCACGCTACAGGCACAGGGCGGCGCCGAGCAGCGTAAGCTTGAGGCCCGTAAAAAAGAGCTGGTGCGTGAAATGAAAGCGCTTAACGCGCTGCTTAAAGACGAGGGGTCTAAAGAGAAAACCGTAGAAGCAAAGATATCTGAAAATGATGCCAGGATAAAGCTTACCGAAAAGATTATCAGCACCACACAAAAGCAAACCCGCCTGCTTACCGATAATATTTACCTGAACCAGCTTAAGATAAATAAGCTGAACCGCGAACTTAAAGTGCTTAAGGAAGACTATGCCAAAACACTCCTGCACGCCTATAAATCGAGGTCAGACCAAAGCCGCATTATGTTCATCCTTTCGTCAAAAAACTTTCTGGAAGCTTATAAGCGTGTGCAGTATATGAAGCAGTATGCCAGTTTCCGCAAGGTGCAGGGTGATGAGCTGCGCGATAAAATGACGGAGCTTGAAACGCTGCTGACCACATTAGAAGCACAGAAAAAAGAAAAGGTGGTGATACTTGCCCAAAACCAGAAGGATAAGCGGGCACTTGAAAATGACCGGGAAGAGCAAACCAGGCTTAAAAAGACGATTCAGAAAAACAAGAAAAAATATCTTGCTGAGATAAATGATAAGGAAAGAGAAAACAGGCAAATAGACCGCAAGATAGAAGCCGTAATACAGGCCGCTATCGCTGAGGCTAACCGCAAGGCGGCCGCGGAAGCTGCTGCCAAGAAAGCCTCGGAAGCCGGTTCATCTACCGCATCTTCGTCTAAGCCGGCAAAGTCAACGTCTTCATCTTCAACCGCTACTGCATCCGCGCCGGCGGCAGGTAAGATAGCGCTTACTAAAGAAGGTAAGATAGTATCTGATAATTTTAAGGCAAATAAAGGCAGGCTGCCATGGCCGGTAGAAAAAGGGTACATATCATCATCATTCGGTACGCACCCCAGCCCGTTAGACAGCTCAGTAACCATCCGCAACAGCGGTATAGAAATTACTACCGAAGAGGGCGCGGCCATAAAAGCCGTTTTCGGAGGGGAGGTTTCTCAAATCATCGACCTGGGCGGAGGTAAAAGGGGAGTGCTGGTACTTCACGGCGATTTCCTTACCATTTATTCTAACCTGAGCGCCATATCGGTAAGCCCGGGAGATAAAGTCTCGGCAGGGCAGCGCATAGGTACCGTGGGCAGGGATTATGATGGCCGATCAGTTCTTAAATTTATCGTTTCTCAAAATAGCAAATTACAGGATCCCGCTGCATGGCTGGCGCGGTAAGTATTTGTTATTACTGCTCCTTTATTTGGATAATAATCATAGGTAATGATATAGAATCGTTATGAGATTATTAAAAATCCAGGGCAAAAATCACATAGTTTTTTTATGGCGCTATTAATTTAACGCGTGATTTTTACGAATTATGTTATGTGAACGTACCTTTGCAGTACAATCACAATCAAATAAATCACGTGCCAATAACTATTTCAATCACATCCGTAAGTTCAATTTCACCGCTGGGCGATACCCTCCCGGGCGTATGGGCAAAATACCTGTCAGGCAGGCCGCTTTTACGAAAAATACCTGCTAAAGGAGGCTCCGTAATGGCAGGGGCACTACCTGAGCGGCTGCTTACGGAAGTGCGCGACCTTAAATATAGCAGGCCGAACTACAACAGCCTTGATAATTCGGTACTGTTTGCCATGCTCGCTGCCAGGAAAGCGGTACTGCAAAGCGGGTGGGAGCGTGAAGATGTTTTTGGTATTAATATAGGCAGCAGCCGCGGCGCAGCCGACCTGTTTGAAAAGCACCACAGCCATTTTCTCGAAACGGGCAAGGCGGCACTGCTATCGTCACCCAGCACCACACTGGGTAATATATCCTCCTGGGTGGCGCAGGACCTTAAAAGCACCGGGCCTGATATTTCACATTCCATTACCTGCTCTACCGCACTGCATGCCGTGCTAAATGGCGTGGCATGGCTACGCGCGGGTATGGCAAATAAATTTCTTGTAGGGGGCAGCGAGGCGCCGCTTACGCCATTTACCATTTCGCAAATGCAGGCCATGAAAATTTATAGCCCACTTGACGATGAATATGCCAGCCGCGCTATGGACCTTGATAAAAAAAGCAGTACCATGGTGCTGGGCGAAGGCGCCGCTATGGCCTGCCTTGAAGCGGGATACAACCCTAAAGCCATGGCGGTAATAGAGGGCATAGGCTATGCTACCGAAACACTTACACACAGTGTATCGCTTAGCAGCAACGCACACTGCCTGCAGAAAAGCATGAAGATGGCATTAGACGGTACTCCCCTTAATGAGGTAGATGCCATAATAATGCACGCGCCCGGAACCGTAAAAGGGGATATGAGCGAATATAACGCAATACGGAAAATATTTGGCGAAAAGCTGCCGCTGCTTACTACAAACAAATGGCAGATAGGGCATACCTTTGGTGCAAGCGGCCTGCTAAGCCTGGAACTTGCGCTGCTGATGTTGCAAAATGACACGTTTATCCCGTCGCCGTTTTACCCGCAAAAACAGGACAGGCCGTTGCGTAAAATACTTATCAACGCGGTGGGCTTTGGCGGCAATGCGGTAAGCATTTTAATAGCTAAATAGTTAGTGTTTACTGCGTCAGGCGCGAGCAGGGCATAGCTTACATTTAAAAAAAGTGGCTTACTATACCAGTAAGCCACCCGCATATAATGTTATATATTTAAAACCGGTAGCCCAGGTTAAAATCACCACGGAAATTAGCCTCAGGTGCATTGCTGCCTCCAAAGTTGCGGCCCGCACCGCCCAGTATTTCAAAAACAAAGCCGGCTTTGTTTATCCATTTCCATCCAATGGCTAAACCTAATGAGCCCGCTGTATAGCTAACGCGTTTGTCATAATAGTTATAGTAGGTGTTACCGTTACCATCTTCATAAACATATTCTTCGGTATATCCGTTATAATCACGCCCGGTAATAAATTTGGCAGATCCTTCTACAAAAAAGCCTTTTGCGCCATAATATTTTGGTTCGCTAAAATACATTCGGGCAAATGGTGTAACCGAAAAATCTTCGGGATAGTCGTTATTATTGCCGTCTAAATTTCCTAACATGGAAAGGCCGTAGGTAAATGATTCAGAATAGATGCGTTCGTAGGTTACCTCGACAATGCCTCCTGACAATGCTTTTATTGCGCCAAACTTAAGTTCATGTTTTTTGGCAATTAAATCGTTGTGCGCGGTGGTGGAACCATTGTTAACCACGTAGACCGAATCGACCTGGGCATTAGCTGTAACACATCCTGCCGCGAGTAGGGCAAACAATAAGGTGATTCTTTTCATAAAAGTTGTTTGGTTATTTTTTTTTGATATAACTCTGTACCCGTTAATAATATTGCTTCCTTGCCCTCTATAGATGCTATAAACGTGATAAAGTTGCGTATTTTGTTAAAATATATTTCTGGTTAATTTATTTGCACCGGCCAATTACTATACCGTTTTCTTTAAATATCTTTACAAAACCTAAACTTCGTATAATGAGTGATACGTATACTGTTACCGTAAACAGCAACCCTGCTTTTGATGTGGATGCCACGCAACTCACTGCTTTTGATGCTATACTCACCGGACAAGGCAGCTACCATGTTTTAAAAGATAACCTGCCATACCGCGCAGAAATTACAGCAAAAGATTTCCTGAAAAAAACTTATACCGTTTCTATAAATAACAATACCTATGAGGTACACATTGCTAATGCACTGGGCAGGCTCATTAAAAACATGGGTTTTGAGGCCGGCGTTGCAAAGCAGGTAAACGAAATAAAAGCGCCTATACCCGGCCTGGTTTTAGAAATTGCGGTAACCGAAGGGCAGGAAGTAAAGGAAAACGATACCCTGCTGATACTGGAAGCCATGAAGATGGAAAACACCTTCCATTCCCCGCGTGCAGGCACAATAAAAAGCATTGCCGTTACCAAGGGACAGGCCGTGGATAAAGGGCAATTGCTGATAGAATTTGAATGATTTCTCAGCCACTAATTACACGAATTTCTCAAATTAAAGATTAGTGAAATTTGAGAAATTCGTGGCAAAAAAAATAAAGCACCATTAGTGCAGTTTGAGGCTTTTTGACCAATAGCTTATGAAAAAAATACTTGTTGCAAACCGCGGCGAAATTGCCATAAGGGTAATGAAAACCGCCAAAAATATGGGCATTAAAACCGTAGCCGTATACAGCGCGGCCGACCGTAATGCACCCCACGTAAAATATGCCGATGAGGCAATATACATCGGCGAAGCTCCATCGAGCCAGAGCTACCTGGTTATGGATAAAATAATCGATGTCGCTAAGCAAACCGGTGCCGATGCGATCCACCCAGGGTATGGTTTCCTGAGCGAAAATGCCAACTTTGCCGAAGCGGTTACTGCTGCCGGCATTACGTTTATTGGGCCTCGGCCCGATGCCATCCGTATTATGGGGAGCAAGCTGGGCGCTAAAGATGCCGTTAAGGCATACGGCATACCCATGGTACCGGGCGTGGATGAAGCCATTACCGATGTGGCCAAAGCCAAAGCCATATCTGCCGAAATAGGGTTCCCCATACTGATAAAGGCCAGTGCAGGCGGCGGCGGCAAGGGCATGCGTATTGTAGAGAATGAAGCCGAATTTGAATCGCAGATGGAGCGCGCTATTAGCGAGGCTACATCAGCCTTTGGCGATGGCAGTGTGTTTATAGAAAAATATGTGGGTTCGCCCCGCCATATCGAGATTCAGGTAATGGCTGACAGCCACGGGAACACGCTATATTTATTTGAACGCGAATGCAGCGTGCAGCGCCGCCACCAAAAGGTGGTTGAAGAAGCGCCATCATCGGTATTAACACCGGAGATACGCAAGGCAATGGGCGAGGCTGCCGTTAAGGTAGCGCAGGCATGTAACTACCTGGGCGCGGGTACGGTTGAATTCCTTTTAGATGAAAAACTTAATTTCTACTTTCTGGAAATGAATACCCGCCTACAGGTGGAGCATCCGGTAACGGAAATGATTACGGGGCTTGACCTTGTAGAGATGCAAATACGTGTGGCACGTGGCGAAGCATTAAACATTAAACAGGAAGACCTGCACATAAAAGGACACGCCATGGAACTGCGCGTGTATGCCGAAGACCCGCTAACAGACTTCTCGCCAAATGTGGGCACACTCGAAGTATATGAGCTGCCTGTAGGGGAGGGCATACGGGTAGACAATGGCTTTGAGCAGGGCATGGATGTACCCATATATTATGATCCCATGCTTGCCAAACTGATAACTTACGGTAAAGACCGCGCCGAAGCCATCGAGAAAATGATACAGGCCATTGCCCAATATAGAATTAAGGGGGTGGCAACTACGCTTCCCTTTGGCACATTTGTAATGGAACACGAGGCATTTAGAAGCGGTAACTTCGATACTCATTTTGTAAAAAAATATTACGATGCTGATAAGCTGAAAACGGAGTTAGACAACGAGGCCGAAATAGCCGCATACGTTGCCCTCAAACAGTACCTTGAAGACCGCAAACAACTACGCATCCCCATTTTGTAAACCATGGAAGATAAGATAAAAGCACTTAATAATAAGATAGCGCTGGCCAAACTTGGTGGTGGCGAAAAGCGTATTGCCACGCAGCACAGCAAAAAGAAACTCACCGCCCGCGAGCGTGTCGAGTACTTGCTTGATGAAGGCTCGTTTGAAGAAATAGGCATGCTGGTTACCCACCGTACTACCGACTTTGGTATGGAAAAAGAAACCTACTACGGAGACGGTGTTATAACGGGCTACGGTACCATAAACGGGCGGGCGGTATACATATTCGCGCAGGATTTTACCGTTTTTGGAGGTGCGCTTTCTGAAACACATGCCGAAAAAATCTGTAAGGTTATGGATATGGCCGTGCGCACAGGCGCACCCATGATAGGGCTAAACGACAGTGGCGGCGCGCGCATACAGGAAGGCGTTCGTTCGCTGGGGGGCTATGCCGACATTTTTTACCGTAATGTGCAGGCCAGCGGCGTTATCCCGCAGATAAGCGCGATAATGGGTCCGTGTGCGGGTGGTGCGGTATATTCGCCTGCCATGACCGATTTTACCATGATGGTAGAGGGCAGCAGCTATATGTTTGTTACCGGCCCCAATGTGGTAAAAACGGTAACCAACGAAACCGTAACCAGTGAAGAACTGGGTGGTGCCACAACCCATAGTACTAAAAGCGGTGTGGCACACATTACATCGGCTAACGATGTGCAGTGCCTGGAAGATATAAAATCGCTGCTGGGCTACCTTCCGCAAAACAACCGCGAAACCGCGCCTAAGCTTAATGTAACTTTTGGCGATGAAGTGCGCGAAGTATTAGATACCATCATTCCTGATAATGCCAATAAACCGTATGACATGCACAAGGTGATACAGGGCATTATAGACGAAAACAGTTTTTATGAAGTACATAAGGCCTTCGCCGAAAATATAATTGTGGGCTTTGCACGCCTGGGTGGCCGCAGCACAGGCATAGTGGCAAACCAGCCTGCTTATCTTGCTGGGGTACTCGACGTTAACAGCAGTACTAAGGCCGCTCGCTTTGTGCGTTTTTGCGACTGCTTTAACATTCCACTGCTGGTGCTGGTAGATGTGCCGGGGTTTTTACCGGGAACCAACCAGGAGTGGAGCGGTATTATCGTGCATGGTGCCAAACTGCTTTACGCGCTTAGCGAGGCCACGGTGCCACGGGTTACCGTTATTACCCGAAAGGCGTATGGCGGCGCGTATGATGTTATGAACAGCAAGCACATAGGCGCCGACTTTAACTTTGCCTGGCCCAGTGCCGAGATAGCGGTGATGGGGGCGAAGGGTGCCAGCGAAATTATCTTTAAAAAGGAGATAAGCGAAGCCGCAGACCCTGCTGCAAAACTGTTAGAAAAAGAGGCAGAGTATGCGGAAAAATTTGCCAACCCCTACACCGCCGCCCAGCGTGGTTTTGTAGACGAGGTTATACTGCCTAAAGATACCCGCCGAAAACTCCTGAAAGCGTTTAGCATTTTAGAACATAAAACGGTAGATATACCCAACAGAAAACACGGTAATATACCATTGTAACCCAAGCATAAATTACTTACAAAAAAACCGCCCCTGCCAGGGCGGTTTTTTTGTGAATAACTGCAACTGTACTCCCTGGTTTTTTCTCTGTATGACTTTAACGTTTCATATAAATTAACATATTTATAATATTAAAATTTAATTTAAGATTTTTAACTAATTATATTAAATATTTTAATATTTAGAATAATTGGTATAAAAATAAAAATATTGATGTATTAAACTGAAAAACAGGCCTATTTAAGTGTTAATGTTGATAAAAATTTTATTTTATAGTTTTTGTTTTTTGTTAAAAAATTTAAATATTATTCAAAAATTAGCTTTTAAAAGTCTACTTAAATGTGTTTTATTGTGTTATAAAACTGTTAAAAGTTATAAATATGTAAATATTAACACACATATGTTAAATTATTGTTTATTGGTTAAATTTGAATCCCTAATATGTAGTCAAATGAGAGAAAATTACTTGTCGTGTGCAGGAACACAAACTGCCGCAAAAAAAATGAAGATTTATACGCGGCCCATCTGGGATGCTTCCGCGTATAAAAACGGGTTAATGCTTTTGATAGCATTTTTGCGCTCCGGGAATATTTTAATTCCGGCAAAAGAAAGATTTTCGGCAAAAGTTACGTTATTATCAGCATCAGTTTTGATACTGGTAAGTGGTAGGGTTTGGTCGCAGGATATTTCTACTTACAGTTTTGCCGAGTCGGCTGCAACATATACCGCGCTAAGCGGCGGTACAAACTCTACCGCGACCGGAGATGACGGAACACAGAATGCAATTAACATTGGCTTCACCTTTAAGTATGGAGGAACCGATTACACTACATTTTCCTTAACAACCAATGGGTTTATAAGGCTTGGCGCAGCAATGCCGGGAACAGCCTGGATCAATAATCTGACAAATGCGACGTTTAGTCCTGCTATTGCCGCATTTTGGGACGATAATAACCGTAACAGTGGTAGCATATCTTATTTAACTACCGGCTCTGCCCCAAACCGGGTGCTTACGGTAGATTATAATAATATAAACATAGGCGGCGGGGGCAGTACATCCGATACTGAGCTTGCTTCCTTTCAGATAAAGCTATACGAAACTACAAATGTAGTGGAGATTATTTATGGCGGTACTATGGGCGCTGCGGGCGCTTTGTCTGCCTCTATTGGTTTAACCCAAAATGCAACAACCTATCTTAGCGTAACACCGGCGGCTCCTTCTACAGTTTCTTCAGGTACAGCTAACAATGGTATAAGTGCCACAACGGATTTGGTGAACAAAAAATTTACATTTACACCGCCACCCATACCCACTGTAGCATACAGCTTATTTTCACCGGCAGCTAACCAGTGTGCGGCTGTTGGCCATACAGTAACAGTAACAGTAGACCCTAACGGCACACTTACAGGTGCCCCTACACTGAGTTACCAGGTTAACGGAGGTACGGCCGCTACAGTTACCATGACTGCCGGTACAGGTACTGCAACGACCGTTGGCACATGGACAGCCACAATACCGGCTGCCTCACCCGGCAACGGAACCATTACCTATTCGGTAACCGCTACAAATGCCACCGGGCCTGCATCATCTGCAGGAACCTCGTATAGCGATGAACCTTTAACAGGTATTACAGCTACTGCTATATCGAGCGCCGTTGAGGTGTGTGCGGGCGATACGGTAAACCTTAGCAGTACGTTTATAAGGTCTGGCGCATTAGCTCTGGGAGCGGGATCAGCAACATCATCTGCTGCCGGGGTTTCTTTCCTACCGGGGTCTTGGGGTGGCGCAAAAACGCAATACCTTATCAGGGCATCCGAACTAAGCGCTCTAGGCCTTGCTGCCGGAAATATCACATCTCTTGGCTTTGAGCCTACCACCTCGGGGCAAACCTACACGGGTTTCCAGCTATGGGTAAATACCACAACGGCAACAGCGTTAACAACTACATTTATAGGTACCGGTACCCAGGTATACCTTGCCACCGGAACTAACAATGGTTTTACGCCGGTAGCTAACACAGTTAATACTTTAACATTTGGTACGGGGTCAGGTTCTGCCAGTTCTTTTTATTGGGATGGGACTTCAAACCTTGTACTTACTTTTTCATGGAGTTCGGTTCCGGGCGCCTTTACTGCAACAGGCAGCACGCTGAAAGTAGACGACACAGGTTTTACATCTTCTGCCTACGACCAGTCAGACAACGTTACACCGGCTGCAGAGTTAGCTATGGTAACAGCCGACGCAACAGGAACAAACAGGCCACGGTTTATACTTACCGGAAATGCGGTACCTGCTTTTACATCTTACCAATGGTCTACAGATGCAGAAAGCAGCATTGGTACTACACAAAGCCTAACAGACATAGTTGTAGCCGATACTACAACATATTATATAAAAGCTACAGACACTAACGGATGTGTTGTTACAGGCAGTGTAACTGTAACTAACAATACACCAGTGGTTGCTGCCATTACAGGCGGCACAACTACGTGTATAGGTGCTACCCTCGATCTTGATTCTGCCTCAGCCGGCGGTGTATGGACAACATCTAATGATGGCGTTGCTACAGTTGATGCTGCTACGGGAGTGGTAACAGGTGTGTCTGCGGGTACAGTTACTATTACCTATACGGTAACAACAAGTGGCTGTTCTGCTTCGCAAACATCAGAAATTACAATATCAAGCCCTCCGGCCATTACCTCTGCAAGCGGTAACCAAACCGTTACCGAAGGCTCTGACGCTACATTTACCGTAAGTGCTACAGGCTCCGGCCTTAGCTACCAATGGCAGCTAAATACAGGAAGCGGCTGGGTAGACCTGAGTGGCGAAATAGCCTCTACGCTATCGTTAAGCAGTGTTACTACAGGCATGAGCGGCTACCAGTACCGTGTTGTGGTGTCGGGCACTGCGCCTTGCACTGCCGCAACTTCAGCTGCTGCTACCTTAACTATAAGCACTATAGGCATTACTACACAGCCTGCTGATGTGGCTATATGTTCTACAGATGCTACTGCTGAATTTAGCATTGCGGCTACCGGCACAGGCCTTAGCTACCAGTGGGAAGTAAATACCGGCGCAGGTTGGGCAGCCCTGAGTGGCGAAACCGGCACTACCCTTTCTTTAACCGGTGTTACTTTAGCTATGAGCGGCTACCAGTACCGTGTAGTAATTACCGATTCTGGCGCTACAACAGCTACCTCAAGCGAGGTTACCCTTACGGTTAACCAGGTAATTATGGTTACAACAAGCCCTACGGCACAGTCGGCATGTTTTGGTACATCTAACACTAAAACCTTTACGGTTGCTTACACAGGGGCTGCTTCGGGCTTGCAGTGGCAATACTCTGCCGACGGAACTTCATGGGCCAGTGTGGCTGCTGCCAGCCCTGCGGGGGTTACCTACAGCGGTGCGGGCACAACCACCCTTACTGTAAACACTTCAGCCACCACACCGGTAGGTACTTACCAGTACCGTGCGCTTATAAGTGGCACTGCACCTTGTGCTGCTGTTCCTTCAGGCGCAGCTACACTATCTGTTTACTCAGCAACCATAGGTGTTACCGCAAGTTCGGCCACCTATTGTACACCCGGGCCCGGCGTTACACTTACCGCTACAGGTGGTGTATCCTATACCTGGTCTCCGGCTACAGGCCTTAGTGACACAACCGGCGCCGTGGTTACAGCAACCCCGGCTACCACTACCACCTATACCGTAACAGGTACAGATGCCAACGGATGTATAAATACGGCTACCATAACTATAGGCATTAGTAATTCGGCCAGTGTTACCGCGACATCTTCATCGGCGGCAGTATGTTCAGGCCAAACTGTAACACTAAGTGCGGCTGCCAGCGTACCGTTTACAACACCTGCAAACGTGGATACATACCAGTTTGCAGCGTCTTCCGGCACATATACACCATTAAGTGGCGCTACTGCAGTAAGTTCTATACTTGGTGACGACGAAGTAAGTGCCGCACTCCCTATCGGATTTACATTTAACTACGCCGGTGTAGATTACACGCAGTTTGTAATGGATTCTAACGGATACCTTACACTAAACCCTGCTGTAACCGCATCTACACTAAATAACGACCTGAGTACAGCCCTTGTGCCAATAATAGCACCGCTATGGGATGACCTTGACGGCAGCGGCGGAGCCGGCGGCTTTGCCGGATACCAACTAAGTGGCACAGCCCCTAACAGGGTGCTTACTGCGGAGTGGAGAAACTGGGAATGGAATTACCAGGCAGGCGCAGCAGTAATAAGCTTCCAGGCAAAACTTTATGAAAGCACAAACAAAATAGAGTTTGTGTACCGTAGCGAAGCTGCTGCCCCTACAACCGCCAGCGCTACTATAGGTATTGCATCGGGTGGTACTAATACCCTCCTTAACTTAACCAGCGTTACAACGCCTGCAGTTAGCAGTACATCGGTAACAAGCCTTGCCACTAAACCGGCAACAGGTACCGTATACAGCTTTACCCCTCCGCAGCCCGCGTTTACCTATGCATGGACATCGGTTCCGGCCGGGTTTACATCAAGTGTTGCTAACCCTACCGCTACGGTAACAGCTAACACTACCTATACTGTAACGGTTACCACCCCGGGTGGCTGCCCCACTACAGCCAGCGTTTCGGTAGCTAACAATACACCGGTAGTTGCGGCTATTACAGGCGGCACAAGCACATGTATAGGTTCCACCCTCGACCTTGACTCTGCCACAACCGGCGGCGTATGGACTACAGGTAATGACGGTATCGCTACCATTGATGCTGTTACAGGTGTGGTAACAGGTGTCTCCGCAGGTAGCGCTACTATTACTTATACGGTAACAACAAATGGTTGTAGCGCTTCTCAAACTACAGATATAACAATTAATAGCGCTCCTGCAATTATATCAGCAAGCGGTAATCAAACGGTTACCGAAGGATCTACTGCTACGTTTACAGTAAGCGCTACAGGTTCAGGCCTTACTTACCAATGGCAGGAAAATACCGGCAGCGGCTGGCTTGACCTTAGTGGCCAAACCGCTGCTACGCTTTCTTTGAGCGGTGTTACTTTATCAATGAGCGGATACCAGTACCGTGTGGTTGTATCGGGCATTTCACCATGCGCCAGTGCAACTTCAAATGCGGCTAACTTAATAATAAGCACCATAGGCATTACTACTCAGCCCGCTGATGTTACCATTTGTTCTACAGACGGTACAGCTTCATTCAGCGTTGCGGCTACGGGTTCAGGCCTAAGCTACCAGTGGCAGGCTAATGACGGCTCTGGCTGGGCAAACCTGGCCGGTGAGACCGCTACCACATTATCGCTTAGTGATATTACAACTGCTTATAACGGCTATCAGTATAGGGTAATTATTACCGATTCGGGTGCTACCACTGCTACTTCGAGCGAAGTTACCCTTACAGTAAATGAGGCCATTGTGGTTACCACAAGCCCTGCCTCACAAAATGCATGTTTAGGTGTGGCGGCTACAAAAACGTTTACAGCTGCCTATACAGGTGCTGTTTCGGGAATACAGTGGCAATACTCTGCTGACGGAACTTCATGGGCAAGTGTGGCTGCTGCCACTCCGGCCGGTGTTACTTACAGCGGCGCGGCCACAGCTACTCTTACTGTAAATACAGCAGCCGGCACCCCCGCAGGCGCATATTATTATCGTGCTCTTATAAGCGGCATTGCGCCATGTGCGGCTGTACCTACAGCAGCGGCTACGCTATCTGTAGCACCTGCTACTATAGGCGTTACGGCCAGTTCATCTAATTATTGTAACCCTGGCACGGGCGTTACACTTACCGCTACCGGAGGCACAACATATAGCTGGTCTCCTGCTACAGGCCTAAGCGCTACAACCGGTGCAGTAGTTGTGGCTACCCCTTCGGTAACTACTACCTATACCGTAACCGGCACAAATGCTAACGGATGTGTAAGCACTGCTACAGTAACGGTTACTGTAAGTGCTACCCCTACAACCGTGGTAATTTCTCCGTCAAGCCCTACGGTTTGTAACAACAGCGTAGCTACACTTACAACTACGGGAGGCCTTGTGCTAGGAACTGCAACGGCAAGCTCAGGCACTGTTAGCCTTGCAATACCAGATGCATCTGCAACAGGTGTGTCCCAGCCACTTGCTATATCAGGCATTCCTGCAGGGGCTACAATTACAAAAGTTGATGTTACCTTTAGCCTTACTCATGCATGGCTAAACGATACTGAAATAATATTAAGGGCCCCTAACGGCAAGTATATCGCTCTTGCGAATGACATGGCCCCCGCTGGTGCTGGCTCGTATACCAATACAGTTATTACTTCAAATAACGCGGCACCTGCGCTTTCCAGCGGTACAGCACCTTATACAGGCACCTTCAGGGCAAATGCTTCTACGGCAGCAAACCTTATAGGAAGCTTTGGGACTGACCTTACCACTACGTTTTCAGATCTGTTTACCGTTACAAACGGTAACTGGACAGTAATTGCGTATGACGATGCGGGATCAGATTTAGGGACACTTACATCTGCTTCTATTGTAATAACCTATTCTGCTCCTTCAGCAATTACATGGTCACCTGTTACAGGATTGTATACAGATGCCGCAGCTACTACACCTTACACCGGTGGCGCTACCGCTACCATATATGCTGTGCCTACTGTTACCACTACCTATACAGCCACAGCTACTTCTACAGTAGGATGTTCATCATCATCAACCGTTACCGTAAGTAACATTACACCGACGGTCGCCGATATTACAGGCCCTTCTGCGGCATGTACTGTAAATACCATAACACTCGAATCTGCTACAGCGGGTGGTGTATGGACCAGCTCTAACAATGATGTTGCCACTGTTAATGCTTCAACGGGTGTAGTAACGGGCGTATCTGCCGGTACAGTAACTATTACATACACAGTAACTAACAGCGGCTGTTCTGCCACGAAAACTAAATCTGTTGATGTATATGCAGCCCCTGCTGTTACATCAGTAACTGCCAGCCAGTCAGTAACCCCCGGCGCTACAGCTACTTATATAGTAGTGGCAACAGGAAGCAACGTTACCTACCAGTGGGAAGAAAACACCGGCAGCGGATGGGCAGCAATAAGCGGTGCTAACGCAGCTACGCTTACCCTTACCGGCGTTACTGCCGAAATGGACGGCTACCTGTACAGGGTTGTAGTGTCAGGCACAGCACCATGTGCCTCTGTAACTTCTACACCTGCATCTACACTTAACGTAAGTACAGTGGGTATTACTACCCAGCCTTCAGGTGTTGATGTATGTACATCTTCCGGCAGTACTTCATTTACAGTAGTGGCTACAGGCACAGGCCTTACCTATCAGTGGCAGGAATCTGCTAACGGCGGGTCAAGCTGGTCTCCGCTTTCAGATGGTATTACAGGTGGTGTTACCTATGCGGGCGCTACAACAGATGTGCTTTCGCTAACCGGCCTTACAACAAATACACAGGACAACTACCTGTACAGGGTTGAGGTTTCAGACGGAACAAATACTGTTAACTCAAACAGCGCTTTGTTAAACATAAATACAGCAATTGCTATTACTACCCAGCCAGCAGCACAAAGTGCATGTTTTGGCGTAAGCAGTACTAAAACATTTACTACAGCTTATACCGGCGACGGTACAATACAGTGGCAATATTCTGCCGACGGCACTACCGGCTGGGCAAACGTGGCAAATGCTACGCCAGGGGGTATAACCTATACAGGTGCAACTACAGCTACCCTATCGGCAGCCGTAACAGCTACTACGCCACAGGCAGTTTACTACTACCGTGCAGTAATAACAGGAACCGCTCCGTGTGGAACGGTTATATCAGATCCTGCGACACTAACAGTAACTGCTCCTACTATTGCAGTAACACCATCATCTGGCACGTACTGTAACCCGGGTACTGCAGTTAGCCTTACCGCTTCCGGAGCTGTGTCTTACACGTGGTCTCCTGCTACAGGCCTGAGCGCCACTACAGGTGCCAGCGTAACGGCAAGCCCTACAGCTACTACTACCTACACCGTTACCGGCACAAGCGCCGGTGGATGTACCAGTACAGCTACGGTAACCATTACTGTAAACCCCGCGGTTACAGCTACTGCAACCACTAACGTTACCGAAGTGTGTGCCACTACCGGCGTTGCACAGTTAGATGTAAATGCATCGCAGGCTTTTACTACCCCTGCGGTAACTGCTTATAACTTTGCGGCCTCAACCGGCACTTATACACAGGTAAGCGGTGCAGCTACACAGCTAACCGCCGTACAGGCAGATTTTGCGATAAGCGCTACGCAAAATATAGGTTTTACCTTTAACTATGGTGGCGTTAACTATACACAGTTTAGGATGGCTTCTGACGGATTTATTTCATTAAGCACCACTGCAACAGCTACCGGAACTAACAACCTGAGTACCGCTAATACAGCAATACGCCCTATTATTGCACCGCTATGGGATGACCTTGACGGTAATGCTACTGGCGGTTCTTATGCCGGCTACGAAGTTACAGGTAGCGCGCCAAACCGCGTGCTTACTGTAGAGTGGAGAAACTGGGAATGGAACTGGGGTTCTACTACACCTGTAATAAGCTTCCAGGCAAAACTCTATGAAAGCTCTAATAAAATAGAGTACATATACCGTAGTGAATCAGGCGCTGTGGCATCTGGTTCGGCGAGCATAGGCATAGGAGCCCCCACAGGAAGCGGCGCAGGCAGCTACCTTAACCTTAGCAGTATAACTACCCCTGCGGTAAGCAGTACAACTGCTACTAACAACTTAAGTGCTAAGCCTGCCACAGGCACTGTTTACAGCTTTACGCCAACAAACAGCGCGCTTACTTACGCATGGTCATCCACCCCTGCAGGGTTTACATCAAATGTAAAAAACCCTACGGTTTCACCATCGGCCACTACCACATATACGGTTGTAGTTTCTTCGCCAGGCGGCTGTTCGGCATCATCGTCTGTAACGGTAAATACTACCAGCGGCGCTACCATTACCGCACAGCCTACGGCCAGTACAACACTATGCCAGGGCAGCAACTTTACCCTTTCGGTAACCGCTACAGGCCCGGGGCTTACCTACCAGTGGAGAAAAGGGGGCAGCAATATAACCGGTGCTACGGGCAGCACCTACACGGTAACGGGCGCGTTACCGGCAGCATCGGGCGATTATGATGTGGTTGTAACCCCTTCCTGCGGTGCCGCCGCAACCAGCAACATTGCTACCGTGCTTGTAAACCCTACACCTACTGCTACAGCACCGGCTAACGTTTCGGTTTGCTATGGTGTTTCCATAAGCGCTATAGCGCTTACCGGTACCCCTACTGGTGTAACGTTTGATGTAACAGGTGGTACTTCTATTGGATTATCAAACCAAACAGGTGTAACCAGCATACCTGCATTTACACCTACGGCCGCAGGAACTGCTACTATTACAGTAACCCCTAAGGCTAACGGTTGTACAGGAACTGCGGTAACATTTACCATTACGGTAAACCCGCTGCCTACAGCAGTTACGGTTACTCCGTCTGCTACTACAATATGTAGTGGTACGGTAGCTACATTAACAGCCACAGGAGGTAATGTTCCAGGATTAACCACAACGGTAAGTTCAGGAACGGTTAACCTTTCCATACCAGACAACTCGGCTACGGGCGTTACCCAAAACCTTGTTGTTGCAGGGATTCCTGCGGGAGCGGTAGTTTCGAGGGTTAATGTAACATTTAACTTAAACCATTCCTGGTTAAATGACTCAGAAGTTGTATTAAGGGCTCCAAACGGTAAATATATTGCCCTTGCGGCAGACCAGGGCCCCGCCGCAACCGGATCGTATGTAAATGCTGTTATTACATCAGACAATACGGCGGCGGTACTTTCTACAACAGCGACGCCTATAACTGGTACTTATAGGGCCAATGGTACAGTGGCAGCAAATCTTAAAGGAAGCTTTGGCACAAACCTGACATCTACATTCTCAGATTTATTTACCGTTGCAAACGGAAACTGGTCTGTAATAGCGTATGACGATGCTTCAGGCGACCTTGGCACCTTAGTTTCTGCATCCATTACAATAACATACGCCGCCGATGCGCCACCTACATGGGCGCCTGTTACCGGCCTGTATACTAATGCGGCAGGTACTACACCGTATACCGGTACCGCTTTGGCCACTGTATATGCTTCGCCTGCGGCTACGGCTACTTACACAGCTACGGTTACTTCGGTTGCAGGTTGTACTACAACTGCTACACCGGTAACCATTACGGTAAATACCACTACCGCACCTACAGCTTCATCGCAAACATTTTGTAATGCAGCCACCGTGGCCGAATTAGTAGCTACCGGAACCAACCTTAAATGGTATAACGTATCTACAGGCGGCTCGCCACTTGCATCGTCTGCAGCACTTGCCACAGGCACTTACTATGTAACGTCTACAGATGGAACTACAAGCTGCGAGAGTGCGCGCGTAGCCGTTTCAGTAACTGTTAACGAGCCTGCGGCACCATCTGCGGCACCACAAACATTCTGTTCAGCAACGTCCACTATAGGTAACCTTTCCGCAAGCGGTACAGGCACCATACAGTGGTATGCGGCAGCAACAGGAGGTATGCCGCTTTCTCCGGAAACAGTAATTACTACAGGTACTTACTATGCCTCGCAAACCATTGACGCATGCGAAAGCGTAACAAGGGCTGCAGTTACAGTAACCCTTACAGATAAAACCTGGACGGGTGCTACAAGTACAGAGTGGAATGAGGGTACAAACTGGTGTGAAAACACTATACCTACAGCAGCAGATAATGTTGTTATCCCTAACGTAACCAATAAACCGGTTATTACCTCCGGCGTTGCCCACGCAAAAAGCATTACCATTACCGATGCTGCCGCTACGCTTACGGTAAACAGCGGTGCAACGCTTAGTGTGGAGAACAACATAGCCAGCAACACCACAACGGGTAACATAATTGTACAAAACAACGGCGCCATAGTACAGGGCACCGCTGCCACTGCAAATAATAACACCGGTAAAATAGAGTTCCATAAGTTTACTAACCCGCTTTACAGGCTGGACTACACCCTGTGGTCTGCGCCAATAACGGGCCAAACGCTTCGTACGTTCTCTATGGGTACCTCTAACAACCGTTTTTATATATATGACTATGCCTTCAACGGCACCGCGTATGTACAGGGCTACTGGCCGGTAGACCCTATAACTACCTACTTTACCGAAGCCACGGGCTACCTTATCCGTATGCCAAACACCATTACATCAAATGTAACAGGCACTACAGGTACAGGCACCACCACCCCTGCGGAATATGTAGCGGGAGACGGCAACTATATTTTTGACGGTACCTTTACCGGCAAGCCAAATAACGGCAGCTATTACCCTGCTACGGTAGACGGTGGCGACGGCTTTACCGCCGTGGGTAACCCTTACCCTTCGCCTATAAGCCTTGAGGGCTTCTTAACGGCCAACAACGGCAACCTGGTTACCGATACCGGTTTATGGTTCTGGAGGAAAAAGAATGCTTCAGAGACCTCATACCTTACGTTAAACCTTAGTGGCTTGGTAACCCCGCCAAGCAATACCAACGGCAACGGCACGCTGGATGCAGAGCTTTCCGGCTACTACCAGGGCGACAGTGACAACTGGCTGATAGCACCCGCACAGGGTTTTATCGTACAGGCACAGCCTTCGGCCACTACAATAAGCTTTACCAACAGCATGCGCCGTGCCACACCGGGTGCGCAGGCCTTCTTCCGTACGGCTGCCACCACGGCATCACGCTACTGGCTGAACATGGTTGCCCAAAACGGCACCGGTACCCAGGCGCTTGTAGCCTACAGCGAAAACGGCACCATGGGTATAGACTACGGTTATGACAGTAAAGTGTTTAACACGGCTGAACTTGCGCTGTACTCCCTTGCGGCAGACAACAAACTTGCCATACAGGCAAGGCCCGGGTTTGAGGTAAGCGATGTGGTGCCTATGGGCTTTACCGCGCCTGCGGCAGGGCAGTACACCATCAGCATCGACCATATGGACGGGCTGTTTGCCCAGGGGCAAACCATTTACCTGAAAGACCTTCAGGAAGGCGTGCTGCGCAACCTGAGCGAATATGACTATACCTTTACCACCGAGGCAGGCAACTTTGAGGGCCGCTTTGAGGTACACTACCAGGCATCGGCCCTTGGCACCACGCCAGTACTTGATGCAAACAGTGTAGTTGTGTTTAAGCAGGGCGAGGCGATAATCATCAACACCGGCACAGCCCTGATGAGTGGCGTAAAAGTATTTGACGTGCGTGGAAGGCAACTGTACACCCAAGAGGGCATAAACGCTACCGAAACGGTTACAGGCAACCTAAACGTACAGCAGCAGGTACTTATAGTAGAAATCACCACCGACAAAGGTGTGGTTTCTAAACGCATCATCTTCTAACGGCTGCACATTAAATAAACTCCAAAAATAAGAGGCCCCCGCTGCAATTGCAGCGGGGGCCTTTTTTTAGTTTAAATCCAATTAACTTTTAATTACAATTTTTTTGTTAAGATATCTTTAATGGTTTTTAATAGGTTTGTGCTATAATGTCTATGTATTTTGTCTATTAAAATTGTGTTTAATCGGTAAATGCTTGTTTTTTAGGTAGAATACAATAAAATTTTTTTATGCCTGTCTATATTTTATCTATTAAAAAAAAGTTAAAATTAGAATATTATGCAGTTTCTTTGCCTCGTTGAAATAAAGTCACACCGCGTTGTATTGTCAATTAAAAACCATTCATCGACACTTACCTACAGTTTAACGGACTAAGTAGTACTATCGACGAAATGCAAATATATCAGTCAAACAGCAAACGTATCTTTGCTGCGACAAAACAGGACAACCGTGAGGCACACCTGAAAGCATCATCCTAAATAACTAAAAATAACAAAAAACAAATTCAAAAAATGACTTTCAAAAAATTCTTTCCGCAGCGATATTAGTTACCTAAGCTAATGCTATTAGGCAAAGGAGGTTAGCCCCCTGCCTTTGCTTAAATTGAACCGTAAATGCATTTCAACGATTAAAAGCGAAATTCATCTGAAAAAATCTTAACAAATATTTTTTTAACGAGAAATTTTATAGTAAATTTGCACCCGCATCCTAAAAATAGTTAAGCCCCCCTTAACTACCTAAAATTTAAATAATTACTAAAATGAAAAAAGCACTATTATTAGTACTGCTAGTACCTTTCTTTGCCCTATCTCAAGGCACACTGGCCACATGGAACGTATCAGACTGGCCTTATCCCCTTACCCCAAGTAACGTTGCAAGTGGCCTTACGGCTACTTCACTTACAGGAAACAATATTACTTTTCCCACTACAGGCGATTCAAATGGCGTAGCTACTTACGGATGGCCAACTACAGGAAATTTTGATGATACTAAATATGTTCAGTTTGCAATCTCCACCACTGCCGGTTTTTCTGTAACCTCTGTAAATTTTCAGTATAGGGGCGATGCCAGGAAGCACAGGATACAATATTCTACAGATAACTTTGCAACCACACTGGGTAACACATATAATAATAGTGTAAATAATAATCCTGAAAATGAGTGGTCTACCTACAGTAATAATCAAACATTCAGCACTCCGTTAGTTGTGGCTGCAGGCAAAACACTTAAAGTAAGGATATATGCCGGACATGGAAACTCAAGATTTATTAAAAATATAACTGTTTCAGGTACCCTTAACACTACCCCGTTAAATGGTACTTATGTAATAGGTGCTACACAGCAGTCTACCTATCCGCAGTTTGCCACCATCACATCCGCAATAGCTTACCTTAACAGCTATGGTGTTTCTGGCCCGGTAACATTTTTGTTTAAAGACCCTACTTATACTGCTGCTACCGAAACATTTCCCCTTACAATAAACTCATTTCCCGGTTCATCTGCTACTAACACAGTAACATTTAAACCTGCCCCTGGTGTAAACACCTCTATAAATGCAGCTGTAACCTTACTTCCTGCAGTATTTAAAATTAATGGCGCAGATAACATAATATTTGATGGAAGCAACGCTACTAACGGAACCACACGCAACCTTACAATATACAACCAGGATCAGCAACCCAGTGGTGGTGATGCTAACAGGGCAGTAGTATGGATAGCATCTAACGGAAACGACCCTGCCACAAACATTACAGTTAAGTATGCTAAAATTGACATGTTCAAGAAAAATGCCGACTACAACTTTTGTGCAGGTATATTTGTAGGTAATAACACTGTTGTAACAGAAGATGCTACTGCCAGCGCCGCTAATAATAAAATAAGCATACTTAATAACGACTTTTGGAATGTAAAACAGGCCGTTTTTATTAATGGCGGCAACACACCAACAACTAATGTTACTATAAACGGTAACGATATGGGTGAAGCAATTAATGCCGAAACCATCCTACAGGGCATTAAGTTGAAAAATGTAACTATATTTACTGTAAGCGGTAATTATATACATAACATTTACAGGAACAGTACAGGAGGCTCATTAAAATCATCAGCCATTTATGTTGACCAGAACACTACATATGGTACTATTGAAAGAAATAATATTGTAGACGTAGTAAAAGTAGTTAACGAAGGTAATTTATTTGCAGGCATCCTGTTATCATCTACAGCTAACGCTTCTAATATATTAATTAAAAACAACTTTGTTAGAGACGTGCGTGGCTATAACGCCGGTAATACATATATGGCTGGCGGTTACGGTATATGGGTACATACAGGTGGTGGCTACAAAATTTACAACAATACAGTACTTCAAAATAAACTTCAGGATGGTTCAGGAAACGGTTATTCAGCTGCCCTTTTTGTTGAAGCCGCTACAAACCTTGATGTAAGAAACAATATATTTGTAAACACACAGACGGCTTCAGCACCTACCCAAAGCTTTGGTGTACTGTTAAAACTGGAAAATACATCAGGCTTTACTAACCTTGACCATAATAACATTTATGGTGAGTATATAGGTTACCTTGGCACAAACCCAGATGGTAACCCTTTTAACCAGTACCAGACTTCAATATCAGGCTGGGCAAGCACTACCGGTAAAGAGCAGGGTTCTGTAAACATCAATCCTGTGTTTGTAAGCGCTACAAACCTTCACATTAACGAAAACGACAGTGCTAATGCACCACTTGACGGAACTGCCACAGTTTTAAACAGTGTAACTAAAGACATTGACGGACAGGTAAGAAATACCACTAACCCTGATATGGGTGCAGATGAGTTTGGCGCTTTAGGTTTCCCTACAGGTGGTGGTACAGCGGGTGTATACTGCGACAGCTCTACAACATGGAATGGAACCAGCTGGAACAACGGTAATCCTGATGCTACTAAAGACGCTATCTTTGCAGCAGGAAACTTTACTCAAAACGGAGGTACATTCTCTGCGTGCTCTATGTATGTACTTAACGGTGCAAGCGTAAACTTTGGCGGAAACAGCGAAATAACGGTAACACACAGCGTAAACATACAAACTACAGGTAGCCTTACCGTAGAAAGCGGCTCTAACCTGGTACAGATTGAAGATGATATTAACAGCGGTATTGCAACAATAAAACGTAACAGCAGCAGGCTTAAAAGGCTGGACTATACATTATGGTGTGCACCGGTACTTGACTCAAGGGCTACAGGTTACCAAACGCTTCGCCAGTTCTCTATGGCTACTTCAAACGGACGTTTTTATGACTATCATACTGAAACCAGCAACTACTGGCCACTACCTGAATTAACCGCTAAATTTGAACTTTTAAGGTCTGTACTTATCCGTATGCCTAACGCCGATGCCACACCGGGATACAACACAGGTGGTGCAAGGATTATTTTTCCCGGCGTATTTGTGGGTACACCAAATACAGGGACAATAAGGAAAACTCTTGAGTACTACAGCGCGGCAAATGCTTTTAATGCCGTAGGTAACCCTTATCCGTCGCCACTTAGCGTTACAGATTTTATAAACGCTAACATTAATTCGATAAACGGTACAATATGGTTATGGAGAAAAACAAACGATGCCAGCCAGTCAAGCTATGCTACTGTAAACCTTGGTGGATATGTGGCGAACGCAGCACCGGGCGGAAGCGCACAAGACGGTAACGACCTTATACAAGACCCATATACCATAAACACTAAAGGTTCTCTAAATACTGCTCAGGGCTTTTTTGTAAAAGCAACCGCGGCTGATAAAGAACTTGTATACAGAAACAACATGCGCCTTGAAACACACAGCCCAAGCTTCTTTAGGTCAGCCACAGCTGAGCCAACAGGAGAAGAAGCGGAAGGAGCACCACATTTTGACCGTGTATGGCTTAATATAACAAACGATAATAACCTTTTTGCCCAGGCACTTATAGGCTATAACAATCAGTCTTCTATAGGTTATGAAAACGGATATGATGGCGAAATGTTATCTACAAGTGTGCTAAACCTTTATACCGTAATGCATACTGAAACAGATACACTTAACCTTGCCATACAAACACGCGGTAACTTTGTTATCACAGATCAGGTAGCATTAGGCTTCTCAGCATCGGCAGCGGGTACTTATACAATAAACTTAGACCATGCCGACGGTGCATTTGCAAACGGACAAAAGGTATATATTAAAGATAATGCCGAAGGCATAACCCGCGAGCTTACTGCAAACAACTATACATTTACAACCGAGGCGGGTCAGTTTAACGACAGGTTTACAGTACTGTATACAACCGCCACACAGGAAGAGCTGGGTACTGAGCCGGTAGTTGCCATAAACAAAGAAGTAATGGTATATAATGCAGGCGGCCAGGTGAAAGCTGTAGCTCCTGAAAACATAAAATCAGTAGTTGTATATGACATTACGGGTAAAGTGCTTTACCAGGATGCTGCGGTAAACAACGTAGAGTTTTCATCTTCAGTATTAAATGCTTTGCACCAGGTGGTTATAGTTACAGTAACGTTAGATAGCCAAAAGGTAGTTACTAAAAAGTTAATGATACTTTAAGTTCATTATATCTTTAGTACATTAGATATATAAGCCTCCTTGTATGGCCGGTGTACCGGGGGGCTTTTTTTACCGGCACGCTCTTTGCACTAAAAACACACCCGTAAAAAGGGAACACAATAAAATTGTAGCTTAATTAACTACAATTTGTTTTAGTAATTTTTTAGTTGGATGCTAGCCCCGGCTTGTTACCGGGGCTTATTTTTTAGCATAACCCCGCCGCAAGGCGATAATGATATATTATAATGCCAGCATTATAATTGTTTTAGTAATTTTTTAGTTGGATGCAAGTAAAGGGTGGCCGTATTGGCTGCCCTTTAATTTTTCTGTAAAATCCAATTCAATTTTTATTGTAAAACCTGCGGAAGACCTCCATTTAGATTTTGAGCAAGAGCAATGTTTACTATAAACCTCGCTCATATACTTAATAATTTATGCATTAAAGACCTGAAAACATAAATCCGATTATCGGCACAGAAATACGATTAACTACAACGTTGTCGCTTTACCTATACAACGCCACAGCATTTCGCTGTTATTAAATATACAATTCTCAAATATTCTATATTTTTTTACACATATCTAAAATATATATGTTTTTTATTCATAAATATCTAATTAGCAATATATTTGTGTCTTCCAAAACATCTATTTTATGAATAAAATTATTTTACAATGGCAAATTAAGCTACTATGCTTATGCATAACGCTTACATGTGCTCTAAGCACATTTGCATTCGAGAACAACCCTAACCCCATTCCGCCGGACTGCACGTTGCTCACTCCCGCAGGCGCAACAGCTACATCGGGCAACGCGGCAATGGCTATAGACGGCAATGGCGGAACCCGGTGGGAAAGCGCCTTTAACGATGCCCAGAGTTTAACAGTAGATCTTGGCGCTTCAGTAAACGTTAATTCCGTTTCTATAGACTGGGAAGCCGCCAATGCGAAAGACTACATACTAAGCGGTTCTGATGACAACGAGAACTGGACGGTGATAAGCACAAAATCTAATATGCCTATGGGGGCACGTACCGATGTGATTAATGGTATAAACGCGTCATACCGGTATCTTAAAATGCAGGGAGTTTTGCGCAACCTTCCTTATGGTTACTCTATATGGGAGTTTTATGTATGTTCAACCGCAATTGTAGCACCCACTTGTACTGTAGCAGCAGCAGCATCGGCAACAGCTTCTTCGGGCAACGCGGCCCTGGCTATTGATGATCTTACCGGCAGCCGCTGGGAGAGTGCTTTTTCAGACCCTCAAACACTCACTGTAGATATGGGCGTTGTTGATTTTGTAAAAAAAGTAACTATTTCATGGGAAGCGGCCAATGCTAAAGACTATATATTGAGTGGCTCTGTAGATGGTACTGAGTGGGTTACCATTGGCACCTATACTAATATGCCGGGAGGCAATCGCACCGATAATATTACTAATATTGATGGCAATTACCGCTATCTCAGGATGTACGGTACGGCACGAAACCTCACTTACGGGTATTCTATATTTGAATTTGATGTATGTGTGGGTGTAGATGACGAACCGGAAGAACCTGAACCACCGCTGGTGTGCGACAGCCCGCTTACAGCCGACTTCGTCACGGTTACATCAGGCGCTGATATTGCCGGGCTTGCCATAGACGGCAACCATGGCACCCGCTGGGCAAGCAGTATTTCACCTACGGCATCGCTTACTGTAGATATGGGTGAGCTGGATACTATAGAATTTGTAAAAATAGACTGGGAAACCGCTAACGCTAAAAACTATACATTAAGCGGCTCTTTAGACGGCACTAACTGGACGCTGATAGCCACAAAAAACAATATGCCAGCCTATGGCGACCACCGTATAGACGACATAGTAGTAGGGGCTGATTACCGTTACCTGAAAATGGACGGCCTTGTGCGTAACGCAGTTAATGGGGGCTATTACGGCTACTCGATATGGGAGTTTGAAGTGTGCGGCGACGTAATTGAAGGGCCGGAAGGGCCGGAACCATTAGTATGCGACTCTCCGCTTGCGGCTGACAGCGCTATCGCTACATCAGGCAATGCCGCCGCCGCAGTTGATGGTGCCCTTGGTACACGCTGGGAAAGCGCTGCAACCGACCCGCAAACACTTACCATAGATATGGGCGAAGTAGATACTATAGACTTTGTAAAAATAGACTGGGAAACCGCCAATGCTAAAGATTATACGCTAAGCGGTTCTGTAGATAACGAAAACTGGACACTGATAGCCACGAAAACAAACATGCCCCCCTTTGGCAATCACCGCATTGACGATATTGTTGTGGGAGCCGAATACCGCTACCTAAAGATGGATGCTACGGCACGCAACACCCCTTATGGCTACTCAATATATGAATTTGGGATATGCGGCCAAGCCCCAACTGACTATACCCCCGTGCCGGCGCAAATAGAGGCCGAAAACTGGTATGCCATGATCGGGGTACAAACCGAACCCTGTGCCGACACTGGCGGCGGCATTGACGTATCATTTATAGATGACAACGACTGGATGGAGTATGCTATTGAGGTAACAACTGCCGGAGAATATACTATAGATGCCCGGGTATCCAGTATTGCCGCTACAGGTATTATCGAATATTCTTCAAACGGCAGTATCCTGGGCACGGTAAACATACCCAATACAGGCGGCTGGCAGGTATGGCAAACGATAAGCAAAACCGTATACCTGCAGGCAGGCCAGCAAAAGCTAAGGGTAAAAGCTGCTGCAGAACAGTATAACGTTAACTGGATAGAAATAAAAGACCCATGTTTTACCTGGACCGGAACCGCCGGCAACGATTGGGCTAACGCTTCTAACTGGTGCGGGGGCTCAGTTCCTACGGCTTATAGCGATGTAGTGCTTGCGGCAGGCGCTAATCCTGTTATTAGCAGCGGTATGGCTTATGCAAACAGCCTTACACTAAATGCAGGCGCTACACTAACCGTAGCCACAGGGGCCACACTAAGTGTAGTAAACGAGGTTGCGATAGCCCCTATAGCAACGCTTACTATTCAGGATAACGGTGCGCTGGTGCAGGTTAATAATGTAGAAAATACGGGAAAAATTGTACAGCACAAGATTTCTAACCCGCTTTACAGGTTAGACTATACATTATGGTCTGCCCCGGTTACCGGGCAAACGTTAAGGACATTCGCTATGGCTACCTCTAACAACCGTTTTTATGAATATGCGTATGACACAGCTGATGCTGGTGCAACCTATGTGGAAGGCTACTGGCCGGTAGACCCCCTAACTACTTATTTTGAACCGGCAAAGGCCTATCTTATCCGTATGCCAAATGTTGATGATGCAAGCGGTTATAATACAGGCGCTAATCCAATTTCTTTTGACGGTATTTTTAACGGTGTGCCAAATAATGGCCCCTATACCCCGGCGCTTAGCCAGCAGGGCAACTGCTTTACTGCGGTGGGTAACCCGTATGCGTCGCCCATAAGCGTGTATGATTTCTTAACCAATAACAGCACTAAACTGGCAACAGACACGGGTATCTGGCTGTGGAGAAAAAGGAACGGTTCTGATAACACGTCATACCTTACCCTTAACCTTTCCGGGCTGGTTGCACCTCCGGGCGATACAAATGGCAATGGCGAACTTAATGATGAGCTTAGTGCTTACTACCAGGGTAATAACACCTCTTGGCTGTTAGCACCGGGCCAGGGCTTTATAGTGCGGGCAAAAGAAAACCTTGCCGAACCCGTGCTTAGTTTTACAAACTCTATGCGCCGTGCTACACCGGCAACCCAGGCCTTCTTTAGGTCGGGGGCAAGTACAGCCTCACGCTACTGGCTTAATATGACATCGCAAAGCGGCAGTGGCAGCCAGGCGCTTATAGCTTACATGGAACAGGCCACAACAGGCATAGATTATGGCTACGACAGTAAAACGTTTACAACAGGTATTTCGCTATATTCTACAGCTGCAGATAATAAACTTGCCATACAGGCAAGGCCGCAATTTGAAACTTCAGATGTGGTGCCTATGGGCTTTACAGCCCCTGCCGCAGGCCAATATACCATAAGTATTGACCATATGGACGGCATCTTTGCCCAGGGCCAGGAAATTTACCTTAAAGACCTTCAGGAGGGCATTATACGCAACCTGGGTACTAATAGTTACACCTTTACTACCGAAGCAGGCACATTTGAAGGCCGCTTTGAAGTAGTGTACCAGGCAAATGCTTTAGGAACCGCTACACCGGAAATGAATGCCAATGTACTTGTATACCATAACGAGTCCGGCATTAACATCAGCGCCACTGATACAATTGCTTCAGTTACCGTTTTCGATTTGCTGGGCAGGAATATTTTTACTTCTCAAAGCATTAATGAGAATACCTTTAGTACCGGCTCATTTAGTGCAACGCACCATGCGGTTATTGTAAAAGTTAAACTTGCTAACGGCTGCGAAACCACCAAAAAGATTATATTATAATCTTTTAAAATTAAACCCCAAAATTAGGAAACCCCAAGGCGCAACGCTTTGGGGTTTTACTTTTTATTGCTAAACCTTCGGCTTTAGTGTTGTAAATCAGGGGATAAAATAACAAAACAATATTTAGAATCATTCTAAAAAACGCATTTACAACTCGTTAACATAGTTTTGGTGCAGCTTTTATTACATGTATTGCTTATATTTGCTTTCCTGATTAATTGATAAACGTATGTATCCTGACATAAAAGAGCTGCATTCTTACTGGGCATTTGGCGTACTTTTCTTCCTGCTTATCGCGGTTTTAAACTCGCTCGTGGGATTGTCTAAAAACAAGCCTTTTGCAAAAAATGACCGCTCTATAGCGCTTATTGCCCTTATATTTTCGCACGTGCAAATGTTGCTCGGAATCATTATGCTTTGCCTGTCGACACTTTGGGAAACTGCAAAACATCTGGATGGTGGTATTATGCATAAAGACGTAAGGCTATACCTGGTAGAGCACCCGCTTATCAATATCATTGCACTTGTATTAATAACCATAGGTTGGTCTAAACATAAAAAGGCGGAAACAGATAACGCCAAATTTAAAAAAATCACGGTATTTTATGCCATAGGATTAGTGTTGCTGCTAAGCCGTATACCGTGGAGCGCCTGGTTAAGCTAACCGTTTAAAAAGGGGCTTAGTTCCCCGGCGTTCATTGGCAGGCTATTTGAAAGACTAACGGACAAAAATATTTTATTATGAAGAATAGTATAATTATTTTCAGTACAGCGGTAATGTTGTTTATTGTAACAGCTTTTTGCCCACATACGGATATAACATCTGTGGTGGCTGCAAAAACTACAGTTATACCCACTGATACCACCGAGGTTGCCACGGAAAAAGTAACTGAAGCCTGTGAATCGCTCACGCCTTATAAAAGTAATGTTCTGGCAACATACTATGCCGACAAATTTAACGGACGTAAAACCACCAGCGGCGAAAGATTTCACAATACTAAATATACCGCCGCCCACATGAAACTGCCTTTTGGCACTATGCTGCGCGTTACTAACGAAAAAACCGGTAAGTTTGTAGATGTTAAAGTAAACGACCGTGGGCCGTTTAGCAAAAAACTTGAGATAGACCTTACAAAAAAAGCTTTTATGGAAATTGCGCCAAGCAAAGGCTGCGGCACCTTTAAAGTAAAGCTGGAAATTATAGGTAAAGCATAAGGATGGCAAGAAAGATTGCTTTTTTAATACTGTTCAGTATCCTACTTACAGCGTGTGGCGGTAGCAAAAAAGCTTCGTACAGCAGTTATGATAAAAAAGCTGTTGCCACTTACTACGCCGATAAATTTAACGGCAAGAAAACTGCCAGCGGCGAAAAATTCAGTAATAGTAAGTATACCGCCGCACACAAAAAACTCCCTTTCGGCACAAAATTAAAAGTTACCAATACCGCTAATGGTAAGAGTGTTGTAGTAACGGTTAACGACCGCGGGCCTTTTACAAAAGGGTATGATATAGACCTTTCTAAAAAAGCCTTTATGGAAATTGCCAATAAAAACGACGGCAAAATTACCGTAAGCCTTGAAATAGCCAAATAGTCTTAAAACTTTCCAAACGCTAGCATTGCCCGGTGTATTGATTTTCTTTTTCGTATTTTTGAATGAAAATCAGCACAAATGATAATCCTCACACTGGTATCACTACTGTTGCTTGCCGTAGTAATATTTTTTAACCTGCCCATGTTTGGCTACAAGCCCCAAAACGAACGGCAGGATCGCGTAGAAGCTTCCCCTAATTTTAGCCACGGCGCATTCCAGAACCTTAGCCACACCCCGCAGCTTGCGGAAGGCGAGAGTATGGCCAAAATACTGTACCGTTTCTTTTTTAAGCGTAGCGCCCGCAGTAAACCTTCTCAGCCAGTACCGTCGGTGAAGACTGACCTTAAGAAACTAACGCCCACAGAAAATGTGCTTGTGTGGTTTGGGCATTCGTCCTATTTTATTCAGGTGGATGGCAAAACCATACTGGCCGACCCTGTTTTTAGCGGAAGCGCCTCGCCGGTGGCCGGCACTAAGGCTTATCCGGGCAGCGATGTATATGATGTTGCAGATATGCCCGATATTGATTACCTTTTCATATCGCACGACCACTGGGACCACCTTGATTACGAAACGGTGAAAAAATTGCTTCCGAAAGTAAAACAGGTAATTACCGGACTGGGGACAGGCGCGCACCTGGAGTTTTGGGGTTATGATGCAGATAAAATAACGGAGCTCGACTGGTATGAGGGTATAACGTTTACCGACGGTTTTACCTTTACCGCTGCACCCGGCAGGCACTTTAGCGGGCGCACCTTAAAGCGTAACCAAATATTATGGATTTCCGCAGCGCTAAAGACGCCAAATTTCAACTTATTTTTAGGCGGTGACAGCGGCTTTGATACACATTTTGAGAAAATAGGGAAGGAGTATGGGCCGTTTGACCTTGCCATACTGGAATGCGGGCAGTACAATACAGCATGGCGCTACATACACATGCTGCCGGAAGAAGTAGTAAGCGCTGCTCAAGTACTGGGTGCTAAACGCCTGTTGCCCGTGCACTGGGCAAAATTCAGCCTTGGGCTGCACGACTGGGACGAACCCATAAACCGCGTTACTGCCGAAGCCGCCCGCCTGCAATTCCCTATTCTTACACCGTTAATAGGGCAGAAACTGCCGCTTGATGGGGCATTTTTGTCTGAAAGGTGGTGGGAAGGGATTGAGTAGGTTTTATCTTCTCTGCTCTTTCTAAAGTCCTCTCCCCCGACTCCTCTCCGAAGGAGAGGGGAGCCAACGGACGGATATAGTTTTGTAAGCAAATACCATATCAGGGCTAATTCGCAATTAAAAACATATGAGTGTAGCTGCTCTGAGGACTTTCAGAGATGCATTTTATGCATCTCTACTCCAGTTTTTTATTTACTACCGTAGCACTGGCCTGTGCGGTGGGCAGTACCAGGAGGTCGGCTATGTTTACATGGTAGGGGCGTGTAATTACAAACACAATTATATCGGCAATGTCTTCAGCATGCAGTGGCTCAAAGCCTTTATATACGCTGCCGGCACGCTCGCGGTCGCCTTTAAAGCGCACCTCGCTAAACTCGGTATCTACCATACCGGGGTTAATGGCGCCTACGCGAATGCCATACTGGTTCAGGTCCATGCGCATGCCCTGGTTTATGGCATCTACGGCGTGTTTGCTGGCGCAGTATATATTGCCATTTGCATATACTTCTTTCCCGGCAATAGACCCTATGTTGATGATATGCCCACTTTTGCGCGCCACCATACCCGGTATTATTTCCTTGCTTACATACAGCAGGCCTTTTACATTAATGTCTATCATAGCATCCCAGTCGTCAGTATCGCCGTTTTCAATAGGGTCAAGCCCATGGGCATTACCGGCGTTGTTTATCAGCACATCAATATCCCTAAAGTCGGCCGGCAGCGATGCCATGGCCCGTTCCACATCCTTCTTTTTACGCACGTCAAAGTTCAGGGTTTCTACTTCGGTAAGTGCTGAGAACTCATCCTGGAGTTCGGCCAGGCGGTCTTCGCGGCGCCCGCAGATGATAATACGGAAATTGTTCTGGGCTAAAAGGCGTGCGGTAGCCCTGCCTATACCACTGGTTGCCCCGGTTATTAACGCGGTTTTTTTCATATATGAGGTGATGTAATGTTTAACGTTTAAATGTTGTAATGTTAATCCGGTATTGCCCTAAAATATCTTGCATTACTTAATACCGTAAAATTACTAAAAAAATAGTAGTAAGTATTAAGTACAAAGTATCAAGTAGTACCGCGAGAAATTTCGGATTCGTGCTTGTGTTTTGTGTTTTGAAATTTTGGATTTACAATTTGTTATTTATTTTTTGAAAATCCAAACCGGCTGCTAGCCAGCACGGTAGCGGTAAATCACAGGCTATTAGAGGTAAATAATTGATTTACAATATAATATTTCAACTATAAAACCCGTTAACAACCCATTAACACGGCAAAACGTGCAAAATAAATAAATTCGGCAATGAATTTGCAATGTAAAAAAAGCGTGTTACATTCACAATCTTAAAACAAACAGCATTATGGAAGACAATACTGCCGCTATAGACATTAGGGCAATCAATGAGAAGATAGAAAGGGAAAGCGCCTTTGTAGACCTCCTTGTAATGGAAATGAACAAAGTTATCGTGGGCCAGAAGTATATGATCGAGCGCCTGCTCATAGGCCTCCTGGGCCAGGGGCACATATTGCTTGAGGGCGTGCCGGGGCTTGCAAAAACCCTCGCCATTAATACCCTAAGCCAGGCAGTGCACGGTACATTCAGCCGTATACAGTTTACGCCCGACCTATTGCCTGCAGACGTAGTGGGTACCATGATATACAATATTAAAGAGAACGAATTTACCATAAAAAAAGGCCCCATATTTGCCAACTTTGTACTGGCGGATGAGATAAACCGTGCCCCGGCAAAAGTACAATCTGCGCTGCTTGAGGCCATGCAGGAAAAGCAGGTAACCATAGGCGAAGAAACCTTTACCCTGCAAAAGCCGTTTTTAGTAATGGCAACCATGAACCCGGTAGAGCAGGAGGGTACCTACCCGCTGCCGGAAGCACAGGTAGACCGTTTTATGCTTAAGGCGGTTATAGACTACCCTAAAATGGAAGACGAGCGCCTTGTGGTGCGCGCCAACCTGAAAGGCGCTTTTGAAAAGGTAAACCAGGTAGTTACCACAGAGCAGATACTGCGCGCCCAGGCCGCGGTACGCGAGGTGTACATGGACGAAAAAATAGAAAAATATATACTGGATATCATCTTTGCTACCCGCTATCCTGAAAAATATAAGCTGGCCAACCTTAAGCCGCTCATCAGCTTTGGCTCATCGCCCAGGGGCAGTATTAACCTTGCTACCGCCGCAAAATGTTATGCGTTCATCAAACGCCGTGGTTACGTAATACCGGAAGATGTGCGCGCCGTGGTGCATGATGTATTACGCCACCGTATAGGTGTTACCTATGAGGCCGAAGCCGAGAACATCACATCGATGGAGATTATCAATAAGATAGTGAATGAGATAGAGGTGCCATAACAGTCATAAGGTCGAAAGTCATAAGGTCGAAAGTCTGTTTCGCAACTTTATGGCTGTAAGATATTAGACTTTAAGTTAAAAGTATTAAGCTACAGAGCGATAACGCCGAGGACTTTATGACTTTACAAACTTTAGACTTTAAGACTTAAAAAATGGATACAAAAGAGATATTAAAAAAAGTCCGCAAGATTGAGATCAAGACCAGGCGGCTCAGCAACCACATATTTTCGGGGGAGTACCACTCGTCCTTCAAGGGGAGGGGTATGACCTTTAGCGAGGTGCGCCAGTACCAGTTTGGCGACGACGTGCGCAGTATCGACTGGAATGTTACCGCCCGCTACAATGAGCCGTACATTAAGGTATTTGAAGAGGAGCGTGAACTTACCATGATGATTGTGGCCGACGTGAGCGGTTCTGAAAGCTTTGGTACGCAAAATGCTTTTAAGCGCGACATTGTTACTGAAATTGCTGCAACCATGGCGTTTTCGGCTACGCAAAATAATGATAAGATAGGCCTGATACTGTTTTCTGACCAGATAGAGCTTTTTATTCCGCCTAAAAAAGGCAAGAGCCATGTGCTGCGTATCATCCGTGAGTTGATAGAGTTTCAGCCCAAAAGCAAAAAGACCGATATAGGGCAGGCGCTTAAGTTCCTGTCGGGCGTTATTAAAAAACGCGCCATAGTATTTGTAATATCTGATTTTATGGCTGCCGATTATGAGCATACACTCAAGATTGCCGCTAAAAGGCACGACATTACCGGGGTGCGTGTATATGATGCCCGCGAAGAAAAGCTTCCTGACCTGGGCCTGGTACAAATGTCCGATAGTGAAACAGGCGAAACGCTGCTGGTAAATACCGGCTCTAAAAAGGTGCGCCTTGAATATGAAAAGTATTATAAGGATAAGATAAAATATTTCCAGGAAACCTTTAGCCGCTGCGGTGCCGGCAGCTTAAGCACCCGAACCGACGAATCGTACGTAACCAAACTGCTGGGCTATTTTAAAAGCCGCGCATAACAGGTTTCAGAACATGAAAATTATGTATTTTAAAAAATTATATTCCGTACTGTTGTTGTTTGCCGGGCTTGCCGTTTTTGGGCAGCAAAGCCCCATACGCACCAGTATCGATTCTACAAAGATAAAAATAGGCTCACAGGCAAACCTTACCCTAAAGGCTACCGTTACCGCTAAAGACCGTGTAAACTTCCCTGAGGGGAAGGTATTCGGGCAGCTGGAGGTGCTGGAGTCGTACCCGGTAGATACGGTTAAAAAAGGCGGCAACTACGAGCTTGTAAAAAAATACGGACTTACACAGTTTGATACCGGACGCTTTGTAATACCACGCCTGCCGGTAGTCATCAACAAAAAAGTTGTACAGACCGATTCGCTCCTGCTTGAAGTGGCTGCTGTAAAAGTTGATACCCTTAAGCAAAAGATGTATGATATTAAGCCGATATCAAAAGCGGAATCTGAAAATACATGGCTGTGGTGGCTACTTGGCATTGTGCTGTTAATTGGAGCGGGCTTTGCCGTGTGGTGGTTCTTTTTCCGTAAAAAGAAACCGGTAGAAAAGAAAAAGCCCGAGGTAGTGATAACGCCCATAGAAAAGGCTACATCGCAACTGCAAAACCTGGAAAAGAAAGACCTGCTGCAACAGGGCGCAGTAAAGGAATACTACAGCGAACTGGCCGATATTGCCCGCCAGTATATAGAAGAAGCAATACACATTCCCGCTATGGAAAGCACCACCGGCGAACTTATAGAAGCCATGCAGCGTGCCGCCCAACGCAAAAAAATGCCGCTACGCCCCGAAACTTTTGAGCAGCTGGAGCAGGTACTGCGCACCGCCGATATGGTAAAATTTGCCAAAAGCAAGCCGCTTGATTTTGAAATAGCTGAAGACCGCAGCCGTATTGAAAAAACCATAGTGGTAATAGACCGCAGCATCCCCGAGGAAAAGCCCGAGGATGAAGACCATACCCAGCGCTGGCTCGAAGCCCAGCGTAAAAGGAAAGAGGAGAAGCGTAAGCGTGTTATCCTCTGGTCGTCGGTAGGTGGTGTGGGTGTTATCCTTATCGGGTTGTTCGTGTTCTTTGGAGTGAGCGCCGTAAAAGAAACCTTATACGGCACGCCTACTAAAGAGCTGCTGGAAGGTCAGTGGATAAAAAGCCGCTACGGCGCACCGCCGGTAAGCATTGAAACCCCCGAAGTCTTAAGGCGGGTAGACCCGGCAACAATTTTACCTAAGGAAACCCTTGCGGTATTTAAAGACATGTCGGTATTTATGGAAGGCGCGCCATTTAGCGATTTCAGCATATCTGTGTCGACCCTTCTGCTAAAAGAACCAAGGGAAATAGACCTTGAGCAGATAAGCGAGGGCGTTATAAAAACATGGGAGGCACAGGGTGCGAAGGACATACTGCTAAAATCGGAAGAGTTTAAAACCGATGCGGGCATTACCGGTCTGCGTACGTATGGCACCATGAGTTTCCCTGATCAGCTTACGAAACAGCCCAAGCGCATGTATTATGAACTCTATTTCTTTAAACAGGACGGCGGCCTGCAGGAGGTAAACGTTATTTATAAAGAAGGCGACGCTTATGCCCCGCAGATATTGGAGCGTGTAAAAAATTCTATTGAACTTAAGGTCCCGAACCAATAATATGAACGATGTAACTTTTTTAAACCCCGGGTTTTTCTGGCTTTTTACCCTGCTGCCACTGGCAATAGGGTGGTACATCTGGAAACGGAAACAACAAACTGCTTCGCTTACCATACCTACGGTAAACGGGTTTAAGGCAGCGCCGTCGCTGCTGGCTAAGCTAAAACCGGTGCTGTTTGGCCTGCGGTTACTGGCGCTGTCGTGCATTATAGTCGCGCTTGCCCGGCCCCGCAGTGTAGATGTAAGCAGCAAAAGCCACACCACAAGCGGTATAGATATTGTTATGGCGGTAGACGTATCGGGTAGTATGCTGGCAAAGGATTTAAAGCCTAACCGTATGGAAGCCCTTAAGGATGTGGCCGAAGAATTTGTAGGTAACCGTCCTAACGACCGTATTGGCGTAGTGGTGTATGCCGGGGAAAGTTATACAAAAACCCCGGTAACCAGTGATAAGGAGCTGGTTAAACAGGCTATAAAATCTATAGCGTATGACGACCAGGTGCTGGAAGACGGTACCGGTATAGGCGTAGGGCTTGCAACGGCCATTAACCGCCTTAAGGAAAGCAAGGCCAAAAGCCGTGTAATCATACTGCTTACTGACGGTGTTAATAACAATGGCCAGATAGACCCACGTGCCGCCGCCGACATTGCAAAACATTACGGCATTAAGGTATATACCATAGGCATAGGTACTAACGGTAAGGCAATGTTCCCCTATGCTAAGGATGCGGTTACAGGCAAATTTCAGTACCGCATGATGGATGTGCAGATAGACGAGGCCCTGATGAAACAGATAGCCAAAACTACCGATGGCACTTACTTTAGGGCGACCAGCAACAGCAGGCTTAAAGAAATTTATGACCAGATAAACAAGCTGGAAAAAACCGAGATAGAAGAACAGAAGTTTTATAATTACGACGAAAAATTCCGCCCGTGGGTGTGGGCTGCCTTAGGGCTGCTGCTCGGGGAGGTTATCGCCCGTAAAACACTTTACCGTAGCTTTATATAATTATGTACGAGTTAGACGAACCAAAATATTTATACCTGCTTGCAGTAATCCCACTGCTGGTACTGCTGTTCCTTTTTAACCTGTGGTGGAAAAGGCGCAAACAGCGTGAGTTTGGCAACCCGGAGCTGGTTAAGAAGCTTACGGCTGAAAGTTCGGTATTTAAGCCCGCGCTTAAGCTTACGGTTGTGGCCTTGGGCATAGCAGGCGTTATCCTCGCCCTGGTAAATCCAAAAATAGGCACGCGTACCGAAACCGTAAAACGTGAAGGGGTGGATATTGTTTTTGCTGTTGACGTAAGTAAAAGTATGCTTGCCGAAGACGTTGCCCCAAGCAGGCTTGAGAAGGCCAAGCAAATCGTATCGCAGGTCATCAACAACCTGGGGAGCGACAGGATAGGCATCATTGGCTATGCAGGGAGCGCATACCCGGTACTACCCATCACTACCGATTATAGCGTGGCAAAAATGTTCCTGCAGAGCATGAATACCGATATGGTTTCCAGTCAGGGCACGGCGATATCTGATGCCATAAACCTTGCTTCAACTTATTTTGATGACCCTCAAACGAGCAAGCTCATCATATTAATATCAGATGGTGAAGACCACGGCGAAGGCAGCGAGGAAGCCGCCGCCGAAGCACAGAAAAAAGGCATCAAGCTGATAACCGTGGGTGTGGGTACCGAAAACGGCGGGCCAATACCGCTTAAAACCAACGGCCGCTTACAGGGTTATAAACAGGATAACAATGGCGAAACTGTGATTACCAAGTTGTACCCTGATGCGCTTAAAACCATTGCACAACGCACTAAAGGCGGCTATGTGTATGGAGGTACTACTAAAGAAGTGAGCGACTATGTAAAAAACGCGCTTAAGAATATTGAGAAAAAAGAATTTGAATCGAAAGAAATAGCACTGTATGAGTCGCAATTCCAGTGGTTTCTGGGCGCGGCATTGTTATTGCTTTTCTTAGATATATTTTTATTGGACCGTAAAACGGCATGGATAACAAAACTGAACCTGTTTAACGAAAAAGAGTAATGAAGAATCTGTTTACAGCCTGCCTTATGCTGGTTACTTTGCTTGCTTTTTCGCAGAAAAAGGAAGCGGTAAAAGACCCTAACCTGCCAGAAGGCAACACGGCATTTGAGTCGAAAAATTATACGCGGGCCGAAGAGCAATACCGTATTTCGGGCAGTAACGCTCCCGGTGTGGCTAAGTCGTCCTATAACCTGGGTAACGCCATTTACAGGCAAAAGAAACCGGCTGAATCGGTGTATGCATACGCCGAGGCGGCAAAGGTAGCCAAGACCAAGGAGGAAAAGCACAAGGTATTACATAACCTGGGCAATGCCTTTATGGAGATGAAAAACTACCAGGAAGCCGTAGAAGCTTATAAAAACGCGCTGCGCAACAACCCGGCAGACGACCAGACGCGCTACAACTATGCCCTGGCAAAAGATATGCTGAAAAAGAACCCGCCAAAACAGCAGCCACCGCCTAAAGACAATAAAAAAGACGACAAAGGGGGCGGGGGCGACAAAGACCAGAAGCCAAACCAGAAAGACGATAAAGATAAAGGCGATAACAAAGACAAAAAGGACAAGGGCGACAGCAAGGATAAGAACGACCAGAACAAAGATAAAGGCGACCAGAAGGATAAGGATAAAGGCGACGGCAAAGATAAAAAAGAACAGGGTCAACCCGAGCCTAAAGGCGGCAGCCCCGACACCGACCGTATGGAACGCATGCTGGATGCCATAAATAACCAGGAGAAAAACGTTCAGGACAAGATAAACGCACGCAAGGTGCAGGGCCAGAAAAGGCCAACAGAAAAAGACTGGTAAAACCCGATTTATAATTGTATTTAATTCAGGTTACGGAAGAACTGAAACTATGAAAAAGTATTTAACCATACTATTATTTTTAATGCTCCAGGGGCTTTATGCCCAGGTGGAATTTAAAGCCGTGCCCAGCCGTACCAAAATAGGCGTTAACGAAAAGGTGCGTGTTGAGTTTAGCATGAGCCAGGACGGCGACAATTTTGTACCGCCTTCTTTTCAGGGGTTTGATGCCTCCGGCCCCGGGCAGATGATAAGTAACAGCTGGGTAAACGGGGTGCGCAGCTTTAGTAAAAGCTATACTTACGTGCTTATGCCTAAGGCAAAAGGAACGTTTACCATTGGCCAGGCAACCATAGAAATTGAGGGTACGGTTTATAAAACGGCACCATTTAAAATTGTAGTGGGTGATGCCGTGGCTAACCCTAACCCGCAGCCAAGGTATGACCCGTTTGACCCGTTTGGCATGAGGCGGCGCCAGCAGGAGCAGGAGCCTGAACCAACAGTAGAAAAACCTAACGAGGGCATACACCTGGTGGCTGAGGTGCAAAACACAAGCCCTTATGTAAACCAGCCTGTTAATGTGGTATACAAGCTTTATGTAAGCAATACTACCAGTGTTAGCAGCTTTATGGAAAAGGAGAGCCCTAAGTATAACGACTTCTGGAGCCAGATAGAAATTGTAGATGGCCGCCAGATGAAAGTACAAAACGGTACGTATAATGGACAGCCGGCACGCTACGTGGTTTTGCGTAAGGCGGTGCTGTACCCACAAAAAAGTGGCAGGCTGCAACTGGAGCCGTTGGTGGTAGAACTTAATGTGCAGGTGCCCTACGGTCCACGCGATTTTTTTGGGCGCCAGGCCCTGCGCGATGTTAAAACTACCGCTACAACAGGAAAAAGGTATATTAATGTAAGGGCGCTGCCCGAAGCCGGTAAGCCGGAAGATTTTAGCGGTGCAGTGGGCAATTTTGACTTTAGTGTCGTTCCGGGCAAGACTACAAGTACCAACGGAGAATCAATACAGCTTGAGGTAAAAGTAAGCGGTAAGGGTAACCTGAAACTGCTTTCGCTGCCCAAGCCTGTAGTGCCGCCGGCATTGGAAATGTATGACCCGGAACATAAAGAAGACGTAAAAGTACCGCTAACCGGAATGACAGGCAGCGTAAGCGATGTATATACCCTGGTGCCAAACGCCAAGGGCAAGTACCCCATAAAGGCGATGTCGTTCTCATGGTTTGACCCTTCAACCGGCAAATACAAAACCAGGACATCGGACGAGATAATGATAAACGTGCTTAACGTTCCCGTTAGTGCGGCAACCGCTTCGGCTAAAAACGTGTCGGGTAAGCAGGAGGTAACGGCTACAGAACACTTCCGTTATGTGGCTACTAAAACATCGCTTAGCGCAATGGGTAAAAACGACTTTTACGGGTCGGGCGTGTTCTACACGCTGCTGTTGCTGCCGTTTGCATTAATCCCGGCGGTAATACTTATCAGGCGTAAAAAAGAAGCGTATGACAGCGATGTGGAGGGTAACAAAATACGCACTAACAATAAACTGGCGAAAAAATTCCTTACCGCGGCTAAAAAAGAACTGGGCAACAAGGAGCCGTTTTACCTGGCACTGGAAAAAGCGCTGCACAATTTCCTTAAGGCCAAGCTGCGTATAGAAACCAGCGAACTGAGCCGGGATAATATCAGGGAGTTACTCCTTTCGCGAAAAGCGGATGCCGATACGGTAAATGATTTTACACGCATTATGGATAACTGCGAGTTTGCCCGTTACGCGCCGTCATCAGGCACCGCTATGCAGCAGGATTATGAAAGCGCTGTGAGTGTGATAACGAGGCTGGAAAAGCAAATGGGATAGTTTTTTTTACCACAAAGGGCACAAGGTTTTTTTCACAAGGGCCACAAAGCTGTGCGGATAAGATAAAGAGCACAAAGCTGTATGTAAGTTTTGGACGTCCATACAGCTTTGTGTCGCTCCACCGCAGGTGGTTTACCTTGTGTGCTTAGTGTAATCTTAGTGCACCTTGTGGTAAAAAATAAATAGCGGTAAAAGAAGAAAATATATGACAGAAAATGAAATAGCAAAACTTGTTTACGATTGCTCTTTAAAAGTTCACAAAGCTTTAGGCCCCGGACTTTTAGAAAGCGCTTATCGCGAATGTCTTTGCTATGAACTTTTCAAGACCGGGATTTATGTTGAGAAAGAAAAGCCACTGCCATTGGTCTATGAAGAAATACGGCTTGATGTGGGTTACAGGATGGATATAGTTTTAGAGAATAAGTTTATAATTGAAGTAAAATCGGTAGAAGAATTACATGATATACATTTGGCTCAATTGCTGACATATTTAAAGCTGTCGGATTATAGATTGGGATTACTGATTAACTTTAATGTTTTATTGATTAAAGACGGAATACGCAGGGTTATAAACGGATCGTTATAATGAAAAATTTAGCATACATAGTATTTTTTATAGCACAGTTTGCTTTCGCCCAAAACTTTGAGCAGGGCAACGCCTTATATAAAAAAGCAGATTATAAAGGCGCAGCAGCACAATATGAGGGTATTTTAAAACAAGGCAAGCAATCGGCTGAGGTGTATTTTAACCTTGGTAATGCCTACTATAAAATGGACAGCGTGGCACCGGCCATTTACAATTATGAAAAAGCGCTCCTGCTTAACCCGGGCTATAAAGATGCGGAGGTAAACCTCTCTTTCGCGCGCAAAATGACGATAGACGATATCAAGGCTACACCCCGTGTAGGCTTTTCTAAAATGCTCTACAACGCAACAGGCAACTACCATTACAACACCTGGGCATGGATATCGGTATCCTTCTCGGTGTTATTCCTGCTGTTGTTCATTGGCTATTACCTGGCGGGTACTACACTCATCAAGCGCATCTTCTTTATAGGTATGTTTGTGGCGTTATTTGGGCTGGTAGTAAGCATTGGCTCGGCGGTATACGTAAAGTCGCAGAAATCGCTCGAAAACTACGCCATCATCTATCCCGAAGTTGTAACCCTGAAAACCGAACCCCGCGAAGCCGCACAGGATGCCTTTATACTGCATTCCGGTACCAAGGTAAATGTACTGGAAACCGTTGACAGCTGGAAGAAGGTAAAACTAGCCGACGACAACATAGGCTGGATACAAAAACACGACATAAAAGAGATAAACGATGAGCAGCTGTAAAGCTGCTTTTTTTTGCGGCGTGAATTAATTTTTAGCCAAAACTAAAAATTGTTTTTCAAGAATTGATATTTTCATTACATTTGTTGTTATTGCTAATATAAATGACACATTCTGAAGAGAATTACCTTAAGATAATTTACCACCTTTCGCAACAATCTAACAAGGGGATAAGCACCAATGCCATTGCGGGTGTGATGGAAAGCAAGCCGTCATCCGTTACCGATATGGTGCAGAAGCTAGCCGATAAGGGCCTTGCCGACTATAAAAAATACCAGGGCGTCTCGCTAACACCCGAAGGTATGCACGCCGCGCTGATGATAGTGCGCAAGCACCGCCTGTGGGAGGTGTTTTTAGTAGATACGCTGGGTTTTAGCTGGGATGAGGTACACGACGTGGCCGAGCAGCTGGAACATATAAAATCAGACAAGCTGATGGACAAGCTGGACGATTTTCTGGGTTTCCCCACCGAAGACCCGCACGGCGACCCCATACCTGACCGGCATGGCAAGGTAACCGAGATTGATAAAAAGCTTTTGTCTGAAATACCTGCGGGAAAACAGGTTATCTGCGTGGGTGTGAAGGACAGTTCACCTCCCTTTTTACAGTACCTGGATAAGCAACAAATTTCACTGGGTTCGGTTATCGAAATACTGGGCAAGGAGGATTTCGACCTTTCGGTAAACATTCGGATAAAAGATAAAACACTAACGGTTTCTAATAAAATTGCCGCCAACCTTTTTGTAAAACAGTTGTAATAGCTGCCTATGGAACACAAGAATTCGCATTCGCTTGAAGAAGTTCACGAGTCGGTTGCCGTGGGTGCAAATACCTCGGTCTGGAAAAAAATCCTCGCCTTTTTTGGCCCCGCTTACATGATAAGTGTAGGTTATATGGATCCCGGTAACTGGGCTACCGATATTGCCGGGGGCAGCCAGTTTGGCTACAGCCTGCTATGGGTACTGCTTATGAGCAACCTTATGGCCCTACTGCTGCAAAGCCTCAGCGCCCGCCTTGGTATAGTTACCCGCCGCGACCTCGCACAGGCCTCGCGCGAAACCTACCCAAAGTCGATAAACGTGATACTCTATATTTTTGCCGAGGTAGCCATTGCCGCCTGCGACCTTGCCGAAGTGCTGGGTATGGCCATAGGGCTTAACCTGCTCTTTAAGCTACCCCTGCTGTGGGGTGTGAGTATAACAATGTTTGATACCTTCTTACTGCTGTTCCTTATGAATAAGGGCATCAAGAAAATGGAGGCGTTTATTATAGGGCTGATAAGCATTATTGGCCTGTCATTTTTAGCCGAAATGTTCTTTGCGCAGCCCGATGGAGGCGAAATGCTTAAGGGCCTGGTACCGTCGTTACCCAATACCGCCGCCCTGTATATTGCCATAGGTATTATAGGCGCTACGGTAATGCCACACAACCTGTACCTGCATTCATCGCTGGTGCAAACACGTAAGTTTGACCGCACCTTTGCCGGGATAAAGCAGGCTATAAAGTATAATTTTATCGATTCGCTGGTGGCGCTTAACCTGGCATTTTTTGTAAATGCCGCCATACTGATACTCGCCGCGGCCACCTTTTTTACAAACGGACTGCATGAGGTTGCCGACATACAGGACGCGCACAAGCTGCTCGAACCCATGCTGGGCAGCAGTGCGGCTGTACTGTTTGCGCTGGCGCTAATTGCCGCCGGGCAAAGCAGCACCATAACCGGTACCCTGGCCGGGCAAATAGTTATGGAAGGCTACCTTAGCCTGCGCATACAGCCTTGGGTGCGCCGCATTGTTACACGCCTTATTGCCATTGCCCCGGCGTTTATTACGATACTGTATTTTGGCGAAGAGTCCACCGGAGATTTGCTCGTACTGAGCCAGGTGGTACTGAGCCTTCAGCTGGGTTTTGCGGTTATACCGCTTATACATTTTGTGAGCGATAAAAGCCGCATGAAAGAGTTTACCATAGGCACCATGACCAAAATAGGGGCCTGGGCCATAGCCCTGGTTATTGTGGGGCTTAACGCCAAACTGGTTTTTGATGTTATTAAAGACTGGATAACAGACAGCGATAACCCTGTTTATATCTGGGTATTTGTAGTGCCGGTTGCCGTGGGTGCGGCAATATTGCTGCTGTACATAACCATTGAGCCCTTTATACTAAAAGGTAAGGCTACTGCCAGTATTGTGCCGCACTTAACGCCGGCCGCAATTAAGCACCTGCCGGAGCGGCAGTTGTATAAAAACATTGCCATTGCGCTCGACTTCAGTAAAATTGATGGGCAAACCCTGAGCAGCGCGCTGCAATTGGGCGGCAAAGAGGCAAATTACACACTCTTACACATAGTAGAGACCGTTGGCGCCATGCTGCACGGCGACCAGGCGCAGGACCTTGAAACCAGTACCGATATGGACTACCTGAACCGCTATACCGATAACCTTAAAGAGGCAGGATATACCGTTAATGCGCAGTTAAGCTTTGGAAGTCCTAAAAAACAGATACCTAAAGTAGTTAACGCAGGTAATTTTGATATACTAATACTGGGCGCGCACGGGCACAGCCTTTTTAAAGACCTGGTATTTGGCACTACCGTAGATGCCGTAAGGCATAAGGTAAAAATACCCGTACTGATTATAAAAGATGGCAAATAGCCTTAAAGCCGAAGGCCATAAAGTTGTAAAGTCTTACATTTCTATGGGGAACGGTTTTGGTTAAGTGCTTAAACTTGTTTGGCTTAAACAAATTATTGCGTAGCCTGCTGCCATTCGCCAAACGATTTTTCAAGTGTTTGTGTAAATACATCCACTTCCTGTGCCCCTGAAATGGCATACTTGCGGTTAAACACAAAGAACGGCACACCACGCACGCCTATTTCCCGGGCTTCCTGCACATCCATTACCACATCCTGAAAGAAAGCGTCGCTGCTCATTTCTTTGGCAAGTTCATCGGTATCAAGGCCCAGGGCTAGGGCAATTTCGGTAAGGGTATTAGCATCATCTATGTTTTTACCTTCGGTAAAATAGGCTTTAAAGAGCGCTTCTTCGGCCTCATTTTGTTTGCCGTATATCTTAGTATAGTGCAAAAAGCGGTGGGCGTTAAAGCTGTTGGCCGGTATGGCTCTATCAAAGTCAAATTTTAGCCCGGCATCGGCAGCCATGTTAGCTACATGGTCGTTAAGGCCCTGTGCTTCTTCCACAGAAATGCCTTTGTGCTCTGCAAGGAACTGGTGTATGTTTTTTGTTGGGTCGGTTTGCAGTTCCGGGTTCAGCAAAAAGCTTTTCCACTCTATTTCTATATTTTGGCTGTTGCCAAATTCTGCCATGGCTGCCTCAAAACGGCGCTTTCCGATGTAGCAGAACGGGCACATAACGTCGCTCCAGATTTCTATTTTCATGTTTAAATTCTATTAAATTACTCCTATCCCCGGCCATCTATTCGGAAATCCCGCTAGCTATAGGGACAGAAAAAGCAGCTGCAAAGATAGTATATAAAAAAACGGACCAGTAATTTACCGTCCGTTTTTAAACTGCCCTTTTAAATAGCGCTATTTTATCAAGGCAGGCTGTACCCATTTAAAAATGTGACTCTCCTGCGGTATTACAATCCTTTCGCTTATGCGTGCCATCCTGTCCGGAAGTTTCATAAGGAAGTCGCGGGCTTTTTCGGCTTCTGCCGTAAGGCCGGTAATTTTGTCTATCTGCCATTTTTCAATCAGTTTGCGCAGTATGTCTACATAATCGGAAGCAGTATATACACCTATACGCTGTGCAGAATCAGAAAACTGCTCAAAGGCGGTGCTTATATGTTGGCCACTTTCGCGAAGGAAGTGCGCAGGCATTACTATCTTTTGCTTCATCATGTATTGAAAGGCAAGCATCATTTCGCTGGGGTCTACCTGGAAGATGCGGTCTACAAACTCGCTATAGGCCATGTGGTGACGCATTTCGTCGCCGGCTACAAGGCGGCACATTTTGCTCAGCTTTTTATCGCCATACTGCTTAGCCAGCTGGCTCACACGGTTGTGCGAAATATACGTAGCCAGCTCCTGGAAGCTTGTGTACACAAAGTTTTTATACGGGTCGCGGTCGGTACCTATATCAAAACCATCATTTATAAGGTGCTGTGTGGTCATTTCTACCTCGCGCATGTTTACACGGCCGCTTAGGTATAGATATTTGTTCAGCAGGTCCCCATGCCGGTTTTCTTCACCCGTCCAGTTGCGCACCCATTTGCTCCAGCCGTTTCCGCCATTATCTATCTGGTTAACGCCTTCTACGTCCATAAGCCACGATTCGTATGTAGGCAGGGCCTCTTCGGTTATCGTATCGCCTACAAGCACTACCCAAAAATCATAGGGCAGGTCTTTGGCTATTTCGCGTAGTTCCCTAACCTCTTCAAAAAAGGTTTCGTTTTGCGAATCGGGCAGCAAATCAGTAGGCTGCCATATTTTTTCCACCGGGATAAGATATTCCTCAACAAAGGCATCAATGTTCTTTTCAAGGAACTGCATCACCTCCAGGCGGATGTTTTTTATAGACATAGTATATATTAATTTTTTATTCCTTGTATAACCGCGTTTTCTACCCTCTCTATAACCTCGTTAAAAGGAATGTCTTTTACAGCAAAAGGCTCATGGACTGTAAATGTTATTCGGCTGCCCAGCCCCAGGGGGAACATGCCAAAGCGTACTACCTTCCATGAATTGTTAATGCTGACAGGTACAATATACGCCGAAGGTGCAAATTTACATAATATTTTAAGACCGTTTTCACTAAACTTCTTAGGTTCACCTGTTTTGCTGCGTGTGCCTTCGGGGAATATTACCGCCGAACGGTTGTACTGCTGGATGTATTTTGCTATCCCCATAATAGCGGGCAGCGCCTGCTTAGGGTCTTTACGGTCTATAAGTACACTGCCGCCGTGGCGCAGGTTAAAAGATACACTGGGTATGCCCTTGCCTAACTCTTTCTTGCTGATAAACTTAGGGTGAAATTTTCGCATAAACCAGATGATGGGCGGTATATCATACATGCTCTGGTGGTTTGCTACGATAATGAGCGGCACACCCGCAGGGACTTTTTCTGTACCCGTAAATTTTACCGGGCTACCTAATATAAGCAAACACCGTACCAGGCCGCCATTAAGTATGTCTACGCTTTTTTTATGGGCCTGGTAGCCAAAAACTTTCAGGCAAAACCACTGAATAGGGTGGAAGATAACCAGCAATAAGCCGAATACCAGGTAAAAAAGCACCGTTAAAGGATAAGACAGTATCTTTTGCATTCCCTTTTTAAAAATTCGCGTAAAAGTAATGCCTTTTTTCGGAATTGTAAAAATAAATACTATGCAGGCATAAGGAAGGCGGATTTGAAAATTGAAAAATTTGTACGGCTTTAAACATTTTGGCTGTTGCAGGATGCCTTTCCTGAATTTTCCAACTTACTACTTTGTGGTATAAAAAAACCACGCGTTGCGGCGTGGTTTATACATTTCAACAGCGTTTCTTAGCAAAACTCGTCGTAAGCGTCTTTAAGGTTTTCTGCTATCATTTCGGCAGGGCGGCCTTCTATGTGGTGGCGCTCCAGCATGTGTACCAGCTCGCCATTTTTAAACAGGGCCATACTTGGCGATGACGGAGGGAACGGGAACATAAGGCTGCGGGCCTCATCTACCGCATCCTTATCTACACCGGCAAAAACCGTAATAAGGTTGCTTGGTGTTTTAGCGTTGTCAAGGCTCATTTTTGCGCCCGGGCGTGCGTTACGCGCAGCGCATCCGCAAACCGAGTTAACCACCACAAGGGTAGTACCTTCTTTAGTTATTTCATTTTTTACCGCGTCGGCACTAAATATTTCTTTGAAACCAGCGTCAGTAAGCTCTGCGCGCATTGGTTTTACCAGTTCTTCAGGATACATAACAGTATTTATTAAAGTTAATGCTGCAAAGATAGGTATTTTAGATTTAAAAATATAAATGTATCAATTTTTATTACAGAATGAGAAAGCCGCTGAGCTACTGAGCGGCTTAGCTGCTGAGCCCGCCTGACAACAATTCAAAATTCAAAATAATCTTCGCAGCAGCGCCTTTACAAACAACCCTTTCGGGCAGCGCCAGATTACGCCAAGGTCTTCCGCAAGCGAAGTTTCTTCATCAAGGAATTTAAAGATGGGTGCGGCATCACCTCTATGGAACATGGCCGAAAATATCGTGCTTCCTTTTTCATTAGTACGCGCCAGGATATCTAAGAGCAGCAAATCGTACAACCAGAATTTTCTTTTTTTGTGAAATTTTGTAAAGTCTTCTTTCGTCTGGAGAAATGAAATCAGCTTGCCTGACAATTTATCGCTGTTTTTAAACGTGTAACCCGTACTGGCCTTCGTCCATCCCCCGGCAGAACCTATATGCAGGATATTTTTAGTATTTTGTTTCCAGAATTTATACGACGTCATCGGTATACTACCGCGCTCTTTGTCGATAATTTCATATTCGGTAGTGCCCAGGTTTTTCAGGTAGGAGGCAATCGCCGCTTCATATTCTTCTACAGGTAGCAAATCTTTACTAAACAGCGTATATTCTACAATCGCTTCTGTCGCGCTAAAGGGCAGCACATACATAAAGCGGGTGTTGCCTTTTTGGGCGATGCTAAAATCCATAAAAGTGGGCACACCAGCATTAAACACCGGAATAGCTGTTTTTACATGCCACCCGACAAAATGCTGCTGCAATACCGGGTACTTATGTTGCGAAGCAGGAAGTTCGCGCTTATAAATACTGTTGAATAATTTATCACAGGTATAGTTCCTGGCTTCGGTTTTTACCAAAACCTGCGTGCCGTTGTCCTGAAAATCCACCACTTTTTCCCGGGCAAAGGTTATATTAGGATGCTTACGTAATTCAGTTAAAACAAAGCTGTAAAAATCAGCTGCCCGCACCATCTTGTAGTGGTAGCCACCAAAATCAAGCTCCCGGCTAAAGTCAGCATTCTTAAATAATGCTGTTTTCCAGTTGCGGAACATGATTTCGTCCCAGTTGCCATTACCTCTTTCCCAAAAGCACCAGGTACGGTCGTTCGCTTTCTTTTCGTCGGGGTCGATAAGCAATATATGCTTATCAGCAAAGCGGCCTGAAACAGCCATTTTGTAGGCTGTCATCAATGCTGCCAGCCCTGAGCCCGCAAAAATGTAATGGTAGTGCTTCATTTTTCCAAAATTACTAAAATTATCCCGCAATTTTTGTGAGGTTAAGATACTGTAACCGCTTTTAAATCCGTTTATTATTTAATAGATTTGTAGAGAAGCGGTTGCGGTTTTTTAATTCTTCAATCTTCAATTTTTCAATCTCATGATCAACAAGCGTATACTCATAAAAAACCTGCTCGCCCATAACGACGAGAGCAGTTTTTATGACAAAAAGCGCCAGCTGAACCTGCACACTAAAGAGGGAAAGGGCAAGTTTGTAAAGCACATCTGCGCCCTGAGCAACAGCAACCCCACTAACAACAGCTACATAGTGGTAGGCGTGGAAGACAATGGCAACGAGATAACCGGCACCGACTTTTATGACGACTCCCGCATACAGAACCTGGTGAATGCCTTTTTGGTAAACCCCCCGCGTATCCAGTATGAAAACGTACCCTTTCCCCACCTGCATAAAGATAAAGTGGTGGGGCTGGTTACCATAAGCCCAAACGGCAAAACATCATACTTTAAAAAGAATGTGCATACCATACCCGCCGGGGCTGCATTTGTCCGTCGCGGTAGTAACTCTATGCCTGTTGAAGCCCTGGTGCTGGAACCCAATTACCAAAACGAGCAAACGGTTGCCTCGATAGAGAACGGTTCGCGCAACAGTATAGAATACACTCTGGAGGGCGTTATTGACTTTATAAACAACCGCCACCGCGACATGAGCGCTAAGTATAAGGTGTTTAAGGAACTGTTTATAGTGTGCTGGGCAGGCCACAAAAAGGTGGTTAAGGGCCGTACCTACTTTAGCCGCGTAGATATTGAGTTGATAAACGAACAGGTAAAGCTTTTTTATTCCGCACTGGATGAGGTTAGCATAGAATATACCGATGATACCTTTAGCATTACCGAATATGTGGCGCTGGGGCTAAACGATAAAACCAGCTACTACCCGCTGGAACAGGTAAGCATACGCTTTAGCGATAGCGGCGACTATAAAATAGAATCGCAGCTGTTGTTCGACCCGCCGCAGTACAACCGCAAGATGATGCACCACATTTATAATGCCCAGCTGGCACTGATAAACAAGCTTGCAAAGGGCCTGCCCTTAACCACAAGGGAAGAAAAAGATCTTAACAACCTGCCCAGCACACTGATGATTTGCCACCTGAACGGTTTTGATGATGCCAAGCAGCGCCTTGCAGATGCTAAGCCCCTGCTTAAAGCGGTTGCTGACCCCGCCGTGTATATCTCCTTTAAAGAAGCCATGCGGATATTGCGGAAAATGAAGTATGATGGGGCGGTGATTTAATCTTTTTTGACTTTCACGTCAGCGGATATTTTTCTGTATTTTTCTAACTCATGTTCTGACGCAGAATAGCGAAACAAACCGGTTCCATATTCTATTTTTAGAATATGTAATTCTTTTAATAGCTTAAAATTTATGTCGTCGTCATTATAATATGAGAAACTATCCAGGTTTTTATAAAACCAGTTTTTCCAAAAATTTATATCGTTTTCACTAACTTCATAAATGGCCCCAAGATAGTTACCATCAATAAATTTTGCACTGCGCCCTGAAAGATTATTCAGCATTTCTACCTTTGACGATAAATCGAAAACTTTATTGCCGTCCTTTTTAAATTGGCTTTCTATCACTGTAATATAATTATACACCGCTTCTGCTACAGGATTTGGTGAATTTATCTCGACCTTTTGGCTATGGCAGGGATTAAAAAATGAGAGAAATAGAAAATAGAAAGTAGCTTTCATAACTGCAATATAAAAACGGCACCCTAAAGTGCCGCTTAATTTTATTATCTCTTAATCAGTTTATAATTCCCTGTGCCTTTATCGGTAGCTACTTTTACCAGATATAAGCCGGGGCTTAATGGGTGCGTGTCAACTGCATTAGCACTGCCCGATGTTAGGCACAACCTGCCGTTAAGGTCGTATACCTGTACTGACTGTAAAGTGCCATCGTTAACGTCAATATTCAGCCTGTCGTTTACCGGGTTAGGGTATAGCCTTATATTTTGGTGTGCAAAGCTATCAGTGCCCGATGTTTCTTCAACCACCTCGGTACTGCAGGTATTGGTTATAACAGGTTCGTTAAAGTCAAAATAAATGGCTGCACTGCCCAGTATAATATCACCCACTGCTATCGTAGCTTTGGGCTTTACACGGTAGGTAATGTAGCCATGGCTACTGGGCTCATCGGCATCGCTGTGGGGCAGGTTGATGTTGTTAAACATATAGGTAAGGGCGTTACCGTTGCGTGCTCCATTACCATTGTGACTGGCTGACACAGGAATAAATGTATTCCAGTCAAGATTTTCATCCAGTTCCTGTTCTATTATTACGCGGGCAGCAGGTGCCGTACCTGTATTTTGAAAGCGCACAGTATAGGTTAAATAACCGTCGGCTTGTTCAGGGGTAATTTGGGCACCTTCATGAACTATAATATCATTAGGGTCAAAGGAGTTTACAAAAATTTGTGTAAGTACAGTTGTATTATCTGCTACTAAATCATCTGTATAATTTATATGTGCTGTTGTAGTAGTTACATCACCACTATTATTAACGGGTGGTGCATGTGCCTGTAATGTAATGGTGTGGTATTCTTCCCATAGCGGAGCCAATGCCCCAATGTTAATGATTGTATTACCAGACAGAAGTGTAAAACGCGAGGTGTTGTAATTAAAGGTAACCGTCTGCGCGGCTGTAACAACATTACCTGTGTTTTTTACTTTTACAGTATACGTAGTTAAGTTGCCGGGCCTTAACTGCACTGCCCCAACGATGTCAACGGATAGATTTTCAAACGGTTCGCCTGCCATCTGTATACAAAAATCAGGCGCATTAAAATTGGTTTCACTGGCAGTAAACGTATATGTCTCTGTAACCTGAACCGGTGCAGCAAAGCCATTTGGTAATACAGGTACAAAACTTACAGTGTATGTACCGGCCTCAGGAAAACGATAGTTATAACGCCCATTTAAATCTGTATATACAGAAGCGTTAACACCATTTCCTGTAATATGTATTTCTGTATTAGGCACAGCAAAGTCATCTTCGTTACAAATACCGTTGGCATTGGCATCAAAGCGTACATAACCTGTAATACTATAGTTATGGTCAATAACAAAAGCTGCAGGCCCATTCCAGTCACTGTAGCTAATATTAATATCTGAGGTACAAACCCGCCTTACAAAACCATAATACAATCCGTCTTCAAGATTGTCAACAACAACGGTGTTTCCTGTTATTTGTGTTCCGGGTGTATCGCCTGGATTAAATGGCGAACCGGCAATAAGATATTCAAATGTATTATCAGCGCCTCCTGACCATGATAACGTTACTACACTATTATAAGTATTGGCAGTAAATGTGGGGGGTGGTAGACATTCTGATTCTCCCTGGCAATTTACTGTTCCTGTAAATAGCGACGAGCCCTGCTGCCCCTGGCCGGCGGGCTTTTGGTATAATAACTGCCCAAATGAATTAACTACAGAAATACCTATCTCTGACGAAAATGAGCCACCTGTATTCCAGTACAGTTCAAACGGCAAACCGTCGCACAGGGGTACACTAATAGTACTTTCTGTTCCGGCACTTAAAGCAAGCGTTGCTACTACCGTATTATTTTGTAATACAGACATTGTATTGCCTCCCCAGCCGTCGCCAAAGGAATCACTTAGTAAAAACTGGTAATTACACTGGTTTTCAGGCGCGCAGGACATGCAAAACATATAGGGTCCCGCCCATATACTCTGGCTGTTTTCATTACATATTGACCGTACATAATATTCATAGCAGCCATCGGTAAGGCCTGTTATAATATAAGGGTTTGCGGTTACAGCTACACCCATACCCGTTGGTGCTGTACCTGCCGCTACTACTTCCACTTCCCATGCCGTTGCCGCGCCTGGATCAGTCCAGCCCAAAGTGGCTGTGGTTTGCGTTATGTTTGTGGCAATAAGGTTAGTGGGGGTGGCGCAAACATGAGAGATGTTAATGTTATCAACTGCGGCAGGAGGATTGATGCCGGCGGCAAAATCATTTCTCCATTCAAATATCAGCCTGCGGGTGGTGCCTGCAAATGGAAGTATATTTATAGTTGCGGTATGGGTTGTCCATTCAGGATTTGCCGCAAAATTGCCTGCTATTTGCTGTGCAGAATTTGCCGATGTTACCTGCACACCCGGCATGGGAGTATAAGTTGCCGGAGCCAGCCATACGCGCATATAATCCCATTGTTCCTCGCCCATGCTTTTCCAGTCAAAGCTAACGGTTATGGTATTGGTGCCTGCAGGTATGGCAATATCTTTATACGCATGTACGGTAGATGATGATGTAAAGGTATAAGCATTACTTGTACCTTGGTTGTTAGTTATATACAAAGACGATTCAGAGTTGTTTGCGGTGGCCTGGCCTACAACCCACTGATTTGCCTGGGTACCGTTAGAAAACACAAAGCCTTCATCGGAATTTTCAAATGTTGCCGTGAAAAAACTTACAGGTGTCTGGGCTTTTGCCAGCACCCCTATACAAAGCGCTAATAGCAATAAGATTTTTTTCATGATTAGTTGATTAACAGTTTATAAAAGTGTTTCAATTATTCCTTAATCAATTTATAACTCCCTGTCCCTTCATCGGTAGCTACTTTTACCAGATATAAGCCGGGGCTTAATGGATGCGTATCAACTGCATTAGCGCTGCCCGATGTTAGGCACAACCTGCCGTTAAGGTCGTATATCTGTACTGACTGTAAAGTGCCATCGTTAACGTTAACATTCAGCCTGTCGTTTACCGGGTTAGGGTATAGCCTTATATTTTGGTGTGCAAAGCTATCAGTGCCCGATGTTTCTTCAACCACTTCGGTACTGCAGGTGTTTGTAATAACGGGTTCGTTAAAGTCAAAATAAATGGCTGCGCTGCCCAGTATAATATCACCCACTGCTATCGTTGCTTTTGGCTTTACGCGGTAGGTTATAAAACCGTGCCCCGTTACCTGGTCATCAGGCGTGGAGAACGGCAGGTTAATATTGTTAAAGCTAAAGGTAAGGGCATCGTTATTCCGTTCAGCGTCATAGGAATGGCTGGCTGTTACCGGCTGAAAGCTTGCCCAGTCGAGATCTGCGTCCAGCTGCTGTTCCACTACCACTTTTTGTGCAGGGCCGTTGCCCGTGTTTTCAAAGCGTATGGTGTAAGTAAGGTAACCGGCTGCTTGTTCTAACAGTATTTCCTCTCCCTGGTGCACGGTGATGTCGTTAGGGTCAAAAGAGTTTATAATGGTCTGTACCACGCTATACACATTGTCATCATTGTTATCATCTTCAAATTCTAAAGATGCGGTAAATGTTACAATATCCCCGCCATTGTTTACCGGAGGTACTGCGGCAAGCAATGTAATAGTATGGTTAATAACCTCAAACGGGTCTATATCGCTAAAGGTAAATGCCAATGGGCTGCTGCCTGTTGCCGCATCACCGTCTATACTCTGTAGTGTAAAACGTGTAGTATCGAACGTAAAGGTTGCGGGTGCACTTGCTACAGCCGTGGTTCCGGTGTTTTGCACGCTAAATAATAGGGTGGTAGAGAAACCCGGTACTGTTTGCCCGGTAGGGGTAACGGTTACACTAAGGTTATTTACGGGGTTTTCTGGCTGCGGAATGCAAAAGCCCGGGCCAGCCACGGTATTTCCTGACAGCGCGGTAGTATAAGTGGCGGTAACAGCCTCCGGCGAAACAAATCCGGCGGGTGCTACAGGTGTAAAGGTTACGGTATACGTTTCTCCCGGCGCCAGGTAATAGCTGTATTCGCCATTAGCATTGGTATAAACAGACCCCGCATCGGCGCCGTTTACTGCAACTTCTATTTCCACGTTCGGCACACTGGTTTCGGTGCTGCTGCAAATGCCGTCGCCATCGGTGTCAAAATGCACTGCGCCCCGCACGGCAGTATAATTTTCGCCCACACAAAAGTTAAGCGGCCCAGACCATGGGCTTGCGCTTTGGCCATCGCACACCGCCCTTACGTAGTAGCTGTAGCAGGTATCGGGAGTAAGGCCGGTTATTATATAAGGGTTTGTTGTACTAATAGTGCCTGCACCAGTAGGTACAGTGCCTGCGGGCATCACCGCTATTTCCCATGTGGTGGCAGTAGCAGCTTCTGTCCAGCTTAGCATAGCGCCAGTAAGTGTTATTTCGCTTACTACAAGGTTTATGGGTTGTGGACATGCCGGTGCTATCATAACATTATCTACAAGCCAGCCGTGAGCATTGTTGCCCGTACCTACAAAGGCTATGTAGCGTTGCTGGCCGGTTTGTTCAGGGGGTATGGGTACGTTTATTTCAGCGTAGGTATTAAATACAGGGTTAAGCTGTGTACCATTCCATGTTGCCAGTTCTATAAAAGTTGAGATATTGGTTGGGTCTGTGCCTATCATAACCTTATACGTTCCTTCATTACCGCCGCTTAAAAGTTGCGAATAAAAATGTAAGCCTGCATTGGTTGGAACGGTAAAAGCGGGGCTTATAAACCAGTCTTCCGCTACCGTTCCGTTTGTCATGGGTTCGCCAGGGAGGTAGGCCGCATAACTTCCCTGGTAGGCAGGTGTTTCGGCACTATCAGCAGCCACTTGCCACATTGCCGCCGGGCCTGAAACGTTAAGAATGCTCCATCCTGTAGGGCCTAAGCCGGGTACCCAGTTGCCTTCAAAGCCTTCGGTTGCTAATTGCGCATAGCCCGAAAATGATAGTAAACCTAGCAGTAATAGTAGTTTCTTAATCATTATGTGTTGGTTTTTAATAAGTTTAGTGTGCTGGTTTTTTTAGGAAAAGTATAATACAATACTTCTCTGCAAAATACTAAATTTACGTTTTGCATTAACAAACACCACCTTAATATTTTTTTAATGGCTAGAACCCTTGTAATTGGCGATATTCACGGCAGCCTTAAGGCTTTAGAGCAGCTTCTTGAGCGCTGTAACGCCACGCCGGATGACCACCTCATCTTCCTGGGCGATTATGTAGACGGCTGGAGCCAAAGCCCTGAACTGATAGAATACCTTATTGACCTGAAATCTACACACAACTGCACTTATATGCGTGGTAACCACGACGATTTGCTAATGCGCTGGCTACAAACCGGGCAGTACAGCGAGCAGTGGTTTAACCACGGTGGTCGTATTACCATGGAGCGCTATAACGCCCTTTCAGATGATAAAAAGCAGCTGCATTTACTGTTTCTTGAAAGCCTTGAAGATTATTACCTGGATGCCGAAAACCGGCTGTTTGTACACGCCGGGTTTACAAACCTTAACGGGGTGTTGCACGAGTATTTTACCCGCATGTTTTACTGGGACCGTACCTTGTGGGAAACCGCGCTGGCACTAAACCCTGTATTAGAGCCTGACGATATGCTGTACCCAAAGCGGTTTAACCACTACAAGGAGATATTTATAGGCCACACCCCTGTAACCCGCATAGGGCAAACCACCCCGGTGCAAAAAGCCAATTTATGGAATGTAGATACAGGCGCCGCCTTTAAGGGGCCGCTTACCGCGATGGATGCCGATACCAAAGCATTTTGGCAGAGTGAACCGGTGCATGAACTACACCCCGAAGAGAGCGGGAGGAATTAAATACGTAGAAAATATTTTTTGCAACATGATTATTATCATGTTATTAAGATAACATCGGGCGTAATTTTGACTCATAATTTAATACTATTGGTTATGAGCACCTATCAACATTTACTTCAAAATTATATACGCGGATACCTGGGTTTTTCAACTCTGGGCGTTATGGTACAGAGCTGTGTGGGCGGCCTGGCAGCCATGGCTATATTGATGAACGGAAACAGTTTTATACAAATGGCGCAATTATTTATTGCTGTAGTACTGTGCGTAAGCTATAACGGTGCGTTGCTGTCGCAGCTTCCTGCAAAAATAACGTTTAACCTTTTTTGGGCCAGTATTACTATAAATGCCGTGCTGTTTGTGCTAAACCTGATATAAGGCAAATTTTTTGGACGCTGTTTTTTCTGGCCCCGCTACGCGGGGCTGTTTTTTTGCGGGGAAATTTACCGTATACCATCATCCATAAACTTTAACAGGATGTACTTTTTAGCCTTTGCATTATAATATCCCAGTACGTAATAGTATTCGTAAGGGAATACGGTTTGCAGCGCAATTTGCTTTTCATGCTCATACATATACTGGCCTATATAATCAGCGGCGAGGCGCTCCTGGGGTAAATTTTTATGATTAAAGCTTTCGTCAAAAAGGCTTTCGATGTAAATGGACTGCGTATGCTCGGGGAACATGCCAAAAGCGTCGCCACCTACGCCAGTGGCTGCCATAGCTATTGTACCAAGGCTTCCCACAATCATTTCGCCCGCCGGAGCGGTAGCGCGTATAGCGCCCGAAACAACCAGGATGTCGTTAGGTGTTTGGTATACAGATATGGCCGGGGTGCCCATATTTGCCCTCCGGATGAATTTTTTAGTGTTCTTAAAAATATTGGCACTTTTGTTACCCGTTTGCTCCAGCAGCGCCGAATTCTTAAAGCTAATGGTATCGTTTATCCCAGCTGTATAACTTTTCAGTACATTTCCGGTTGCAAGGTCGGTAGCCTGTAGTGCCATTTCGTTTTTGCTTATGGCTATATGGTACAGTTTATTGCCGTGCAGGAATGAGTTTGAATCGCCATCTTCCAGCACTGGTTTCGGGATAATTTTTTCCGATACTTTATACGTTTTAGCTTCAATAGTGAAAATTTGCGTTGCTGCCGGGTTTTGGTCAAAGGTAAGCTGTAGTGCATCTTTTGATATAAACAGCTTTAACTTACCGGCCGTAGCAGGCAGCGGGTTATAAGTAGCCGCTTCCATTTTTTGTAGGGTATGTGTTTCCAGCAACGTGTGAAAAGAAACGGAACTACTCTCTCCATCGTCAAATTTAAAATCAGAAAAATCGGCTGTGTGCCTTTCATACCTGCCTTCATTAAACACATAAAAGTATAGTTTACTTTCTTTTTCAGGCAGTGTTACAATATGAAAAGAGTTGTTAGCGCTAAAGGTGAGCAGTATATCTTCGTCTTTAAACAGCATTTCAAACGAATAGTCGCTAACCTTTTTGGTATCAAAATCAAACTGCAGTTCCTGTACTTTTTTAAAGTCGGCGCTGGCCCAGTATGCCGATGGCTGCCCGGTAGCACTGTAGCTGTAGCCCGCCGTGAGTTCGTAATCGGCTGTAGAGGGGCGGTCGGTGGCCAGGCTGTCTGCGTAATATAGTACGCGGGTATAGCGCAGGGCGGTAACGGTGTTTTTATCAGCAGCAAACACTACCAGGCCGCGGTTATTAGCTTCGGGCGCGGGCAGGGCATCGTGGTAAGCATCGGCCTTTTGTAAATCAAGGTAATGTGATGATAAAACCACCTGCCCTAATGCGCTTTGCAGGCAGCAGGTGATGAATAATAGGGTGAATATTTTTTTGATGGCCATAGCTATTTTTACCAAAACGTATTGTAAAGGTACGGAAGGATAAGCAAATACCATGCCCGCACTTTATGATATGAAGTTACTAAATAAGCAAAGGCGGGAGTGTAAAATAATCTATAAAAAAAGCCCCTGTTTCCAGAGGCCTCTATATTAATAGTTATGAGATTGCTTCGTTCCTCGCAAAGACGGGCTGCCTACTGCGACTGAACACTGGGCACTAATTTAGGAGATTGCTTCCCCATTATCCACCCCCTCAACATCCGGGTTAACGAATACCAGTTTGCCGTCGGGGCTTTGGGTCATCAGTATCATGCCCTGGCTTTCTACACCACGCAGGTTGCGCGGTGCAAGGTTAACCAGCACGGTAACGCGCTTGCCTATAATGTCTTCGGGCTTAAAGCTCTCGGCAATGCCCGATACTATAGTGCGCACATCTATGCCCGTGTCAACTTTTAGCACTAAAAGTTTGTTGGCCTTTGGCATTTTCTCAGCTTCCAGTATCGTCCCGGTACGTATGTCCATCTTTGCGAAGTCGTCATACTGTATCAGGTCTTTTTGGGGTGCGGCCACTTTATTAGCGGCAGCGTTAGCTGTTTTTGTAGCCTCCAGTTTATCTACCTGTGCCTGTATGGCTTCGTCTTCTATTTTACTGAAAAGCAGTTCTGCCTGGCCTATGTGGTGCCCGGCGGTAAGCAGGTTTTCTTTAAGCGCAACATCATTCCAGCCGGTACCGTGTGCGTCTTTAGCTTCGTTATAGCTTAGTGTTTCATCAACTACGCCCATCGAAATTACCGGCTCCGGCCTTTCGTCCAGTTTTAGTATGCCTTTTAGCTTCCTGGCGGTAAACGGCAGGAATGGCTCACATAAAACCGATAGCGCCGTGGCAATTTGCAGTGCTACATACATTTGTGTTTTTACACGCTCCGGGTTGTCTTTAATTACCTTCCACGGCTCTTCGTCCGCCAGGTATTTGTTGCCGAGGCGCGCCAGGTTCATTAGCTCTGTAAGGGCCTCCCTGAAACGGTACCTCTCAAGGCTGCTGGCTATTACGGCAGGATAGGCACGCATTTCAGTAAGTGTGGCGGTATCTACGTCGCTAAATTCATTGGGTTCAGGCACCGCACCTTCGTAGTACTTATTGGTAAGTACCACCACTCGGTTAATAAAGTTGCCAAATATGGCAACCAACTCATTATTATTACGTGCCTGGAAATCTTTCCATGTAAAGTCGTTATCCTTTGTTTCGGGTGCAGTCGCGGTAAGCGAGTAACGCAGCACATCCTGCTGGCCCGGGAAATCCTGTAAATATTCGTGCAGCCATACCGCCCAGTTTTTGCTGGTGCTTAGCTTGTTGCCCTCAAGGTTAAGGAACTCATTGGCAGGCACGTTGTCCGGCAGTATATAAGAGCCTTCGGCCTTAAGCATGGCAGGGAATATAATGCAATGGAACACAATATTGTCTTTGCCGATAAAGTGCACCAGCTTGGTGTCCTCACTTTTCCAGTAGGGCTCCCAGTCCTTGCCTTCGCGGGCGGCCCACTCTTTGGTCGACGATATGTAGCCTATAGGCGCGTCAAACCACACATACAGCACTTTGCCTTCGGCACCTTCAACAGGCACAGGGATACCCCAGTCGAGGTCGCGCGTTACGGCACGGGGCTTAAGGCCATCGTCCAGCCACGATTTTACCTGGCCGTATACGTTAGGCTTCCAGTCTTTCTCATGGCCTTTAATAACCCATTCCCGCAGGAACGCATCATATTGGTCTAACGGCAAAAACCAGTGTTTTGTGGCTTTTAATATGGGGGTGGTACCGGTTATGGTACTCTTTGGGTTTATAAGGTCGGTCGCGTTGAGCGATGAACCGCAGTTTTCACACTGGTCGCCATAGGCTCCCTCGTGGCCGCACTTTGGGCAGGTACCGGTTACAAAACGGTCGGCCAGGAACTGGTCGGCCTTAGCGTCATACAACTGCTCGGTAACTTCTTCAATAAACTTGCCTTCGCTGTATAGTTTTTTGAAAAACTCTGAAGCCGTATCGTGGTGCACCTTAGCCGAGGTACGCGAATAATTGTCAAACGATATCCCGAAGTCTTCAAACGATGTTTTGATGATGTGGTGGTATTTATCTATAACTTCCTGCGGGGTGATGCCCTCTTTTTTGGCTTTCATAGATATGGCTACGCCGTGCTCATCGCTTCCGCAGATAAAGGCAACATCCTTACCCTGAAGCCTAAGGTAGCGGCTGTAAATATCTCCGGGTACATATACGCCGGCCAGGTGGCCTATATGGATGGGGCCATTGGTGTAAGGTAAAGCAGCGGTAATGGTATATCTTTTTGGGTCTTGTAACATTGTTGCAGTTTGTGAATTTATGTGCAAAAGTACGAATTTTTTGGGAAGGTGCTGAGGTTCTTGTGATGGAACGCGGATGACGCGGATGCGGCAGATTTTCGCAGATTATGGATAAAAGTTATACCTCTTTTTCCCAAACCTCAAAATCCGCGCAAATCCGCGATTGCGTAGCATCCGCGTCATCCGCGTTCCGTAATGCCTGAGTGAAGCTACCAACAACCATCAACGAAAAAAACCACCCAATTCCAACCCTCCACACATCTACCCGCATCTTAACCATTAAACAGTAAAACCAATTGTATTATGAAAAAATATAGTTTACTACTATTGCTGAGTTATATATCGATGACCGCTCAGCAGCAAAAAACAGCTTTTGCCTATTTTGATTTTGATAGTGATGTGCTTACCGAAGACGCACATATTACACTTGACAGTATTTCATCTGAACTGAAAGGCACCGACAGTTATGCAATAAAAATTTATGGCTTTACAGATGACGCCGGTACCGAAAGTTACAACCGCATACTCGCGCAAAAACGCGCCGACAGGGTAGCGGGGTATTTTCAGCTGCACGGTTTCCTGATTGCCGAGGCAGCAGTAGACAGTCCGGGGCTTCGCGCGGCGGTACTGACCGCGGAGAAGAAACGCAGGGTACGTATTGAGTACACCGCCAGGGCTCAGCCGTATGAAGTGGCAAATACAAATGCTGGTTACGGCAGTAGCGTAAGCATACCCGAAATTAGGGGTAGGCAGGGCACAAACGTGATTTTGAGCGGTGGGATAGGCCCCGGCGAGGTAGCCGTGAGCGAATTTTTTAGTACTGAAAGTATGATAGCAAATGGCATGTATGGTATTGCCGAGGGTGGCGACATATTAAAATCTGAAGGGATGATAACCGTGTGCAACACCTATAAGCAGGTAGACAGTACGGGTATGTATACCATACAGATACCTGCAAACCGCGGCGTAATAAACGATAAGGCAAGTGTGTGGCTGTCGCTTGAAGATAAAGAAGGCAAACTGGTATGGCAAAATACCAGCATAGAAGTAACTACCGACAGCATAACAAAAATGTATACTATAAAACTGCCAGCAAAACCGGCAGAATGCACCCACATAAACCTTGATATGTTTGCCAATAGAGAAAACGGCTACCGCGTAGTATACCTGTATACCGATAAACCGTATGATTTTGTTAAGGCGCGCATGTACAATAGTTATGGCGATATGTATTTTTCGGCAAAGGTAAACGATACCACCTGGGCGTTTTGTGTTCCAAACCATACCGGCCTGGCAGGTATATTGTTTACCGGTGCCGAAAAAGATTCACGTAAGGAAATAGGCCTGCAGCTACGCAAATGCCGCCATAAAGTAGATAAAAAACGCAACCACCATTATTACATTACTGAAAGAGCCCTCATAGCGGGACTACCTAAACAGGCGGAAAAGAAAAAGAAAAAAAGCTGGTTTAGCGAGTTATTTTAGACTTGGTATATTTCGGTTAAGACTTGATTAGCCTTTTATACCGTTCGCTATATTCTTAACAGAGAAAAACCGGCTATATGTGGCCGGTTTTCGTTCTTAAAAAATAAAATAGTGTTGCTGTGTGTGCTTCTAAATAAGCTTAGTGTTTCCCTTTACCGTTACCATGGCCTTCGCCGTTACCACGGCCATTGTTGCCTTTTTGTACCACTATGGCATTACCGCGTGGGGTGGTTACCACCCTGGCTTTTTTAGCCTGTCCCGGCGGTATGCCTATTGTTTTTTGCCTTGATGGATGGTATCCTTTAGGGTATTTTACCTTATGTTTTTTATAGTATACATAAGGAGTAGCGCCTTTATAGTCGGTTAGCACCACTTTATAGCCATTATAAAAGTTATATTGCCTGTAGGCTACAGGTACCACTGTGGTGCGCACCCATACGTTATTATTTGGGTAAATATATTCGGCATTAGCCACATCATAATAAATGCCTATATCCGGAATGTAGTAATAACGCACATCGGTATATCCGGACGGGCCCCATGCAGGTGGGCTTCCTATATTTACATTAACCGAAACCTGTGCCTTCATCTGGCCGGTTACTACAAACAGCAACCCTGCCATTATTAACCTGAATGTTTTCATAATAATCAATTTTAGTTTGGTAGCTATGTCGTATTTATTTATAGCCTTATTTTCCTACAACCAAGTTACGTGCCTTTTTGTGATATTATGGAAGGATAAAATAACATTTAGTAAAACTTTGGCACTTTGTCTTAACGCAATCAAAAAATACTACAACCCTTATTACTCTTATTAAAGCCATTTCCGCAACGGTTATGGCGGTGGCATCTTTTCATTCCATTCCATAAAAAAATACTATCTTTACCCGCAAAACGTTTTATAAAAACAACCAAGGCACGTAGTGGCAACGCCACGACCTATATATAACAACTTTTATGGCATGTACTAATTGTTCTACGGGGTCTAAAGACGGTACCCCAAGAGGATGTAAAAGCAACGGCACCTGCGGGACCGACAGCTGCAATAAACTAACTGTATTTGACTGGCTTAGCAATATGAGCCTTCCCGGCGGGCAAGCCCCGTTTGACTGTGTGGAAGTGCGCTTTAAAAACGGACGTAAAGAGTTTTACCGCAACAGCGAAAATATTACCCTGAGCATGGGCGATATAGTAGCCACCGAGGCTTCGCCCGGCCACGACATAGGCATAGTAACCCTTACCGGCGAGCTGGTAAAGATACAAATGAAGAAAAAGGGCGTAGAAAATAATGGCGAAGTGCTTAAAGTGTACCGCAAGGCATCGCAAAAAGATATAGACATATGGAGTGCGGCCCGAAACCGCGAAGAACCTATGAAGGTTATAGCCCGTGAAATAGCCATACGGCTTAACCTCGAAATGAAAATTTCGGATATAGAATTTCAGGGCGATGCCTCAAAAGCAACCTTTTATTATACAGCAAACGACCGTGTTGACTTCCGCCAGCTTATTAAAGACTACGCGCGCGAATTTAGTATACGTATCGAGATGAAACAGGTGGGCTTCCGTCAGGAAGCTTCACGCCTGGGCGGCATAGGCTCTTGCGGCCGCGAGCTGTGCTGCAGTACATGGCTCACTGACTTCCGAAGCGTAAACACCAGCGCGGCACGTTACCAGCAATTATCGCTTAACCCGCAAAAGCTCGCGGGGCAGTGCGGTAAGCTAAAATGCTGCCTTAATTATGAGTTAGACACCTACCTGGATGCCCTTAAGGAACTTCCGGATATGGAAACCAGGTTGTATACCGAAAAAGGCGACGCGTTTTGCCAGAAGATAGACATCTTTAAAGGCCTTATGTGGTTTGCCTATACAAACGATACCGGCCACTGGCATGTGCTTGAGGCAGAAAGCGTTAAAGAAATCATGGCGCTGAACCGCAAAAAAGAGCGTGTAGCGGCACTGGAAGAGTATGTAGTAGAAACAGAAAGCACCGAACTTATCGAGAAAAGCTTCCAGAATGCGGTGGGCCAGGACAGCCTTACCCGTTTTGATGCGCCTAAACGCAAGAAAAAACCTGGCCGCAACAAAGACCGTGGCGGCAAAGGCGAGCCCGCTATAACGGCCGACAGGCCCGATAAGCCGGTCGGCCAGGCGCCAAGGCAGCAGGGGAACCGCCCTAAACAGCATATAAAGCCACGGGAAAATAAACCGGCCGGCGAAAACCCGGTACAGGCACAGCCAAATCAAAGCCCGGTTCAGGGCCAGCCCAAACAAAACCAGAACCAAAACCAAAACAGGCCGCCGAGGCCGGAAGGCTCTGCACCAAAAGGCAATACAGAGGGCAATCCTAACAACAATAAGCAGAGAAGGAATAATAACCGTAGAAATAAACCGCCGGGTGACAGGAATGGTAGTAACGATAAAAAATAGCTTTTTTGCCCTTGTGGCGCTTCTTTTACTGGCCTCATGCGATAAAGCGCGTGTGTTTGATGAGTACAAGGAGTTTGACGGAGGGTGGAACATCGACAAGAAAGCCCAGTTTACGTTTGAGGCTACCGATACGGTAAGCCGCTACAACCTGTTTATTACCACACGAGCAAACAATAGCTACCCGTACAGTAACCTCTTTATAATTGTGCAGATGGAGCAGCCCGATACCAGGCTGGTTAAGGTAGATACGCTGGAGTACCAGATGGCAAACCCTGACGGCAGCCTTATGGGCAGTGGCTTTAGTGACATTAAAGAGAGTAAGCTGTGGTATAAGGAAAACGTAAACTTCCCTAAAACAGGCAAGTATTTGTTTACCATCCAGCAGGCAGTGCGGGAAAGCGGCAAAGTGCCCGGCGTAGAAAATTTAGAAGGCATTACCGAAGTAGGTTTCAGGATAGAAAATAAAGAATAATACAGCAGTATGGCAGTAGTAAATAATAACGGACAGGACGAGAAAAGAGAGTTTAGGCGCTACGTAAAAAATTTCTGGAAGATATTCGGCTTTGGTTTCTTAGCCATAATCTTGTTCTTCCTCCTGGCATCGTGGGGTGTTTTTGGTAAAATGCCCACTTTTGACGAACTGGAAAACCCTAACTACAATGTAGCTACCGAAATCATCAGTGCCGACGGGCAAACACTGGGTAAGTTTTATACCCAGAACCGTACCCCGGTAAAATATAGCGACCTGCCTAAAAACCTGGTAGATGCTTTAGTTGCTACCGAAGACGAACGTTTTTACGACCATTCCGGCATTGATATGCGTGGTACATTAAGGGCTGCCCTTAGCCTGGGTGCTAGCGGTGGTGCGAGTACACTGAGCCAGCAGCTGGCAAAAAACCTTTTTCACGGCGAAGGCTCTAAAAACCTTATCATGCGTATTATCCAGAAAGGCAAGGAGTGGATTATAGCCATCCGACTGGAGCGCCAGTATACTAAGGAAGAGCTTATTGCCATGTACCTTAATACCGTTGACTTTACGCATAATGCTGTAGGTATACGCTCTGCTTCTAAAACTTATTTTGGTAAAGAACCAAAAGACCTCAAGACGGAAGAGTCGGCAGTAATTGTGGGTATGCTTAAAAACCCATCGCTATACAACCCGGCAAGTACAAGTGAAAAACGAAGGAAGCTGGTGCTTGACCGCCGCAATACGGTGTTCGGGCAGATGGTGAAAAACGATAAACTTACCGAGGCTGAAAGCGTTAAGTTAGAGAAGGAGCCAATAAAACTTAACTACCATCCCGAAAGCCATAAAGACGGAATAGCTACCTACTTTAGGGAATACCTGCGCGGCTTTATGGATGATTGGGTAAAAGACCACCCCAAGGCAGACGGCAGCGAATACAACCTGTACCGCGACGGCCTAAAGATATATACCACTATAGACAGTAAGCTGCAGCAATATGCCGAAGAGGCGGTGCACGACCACCTGGCTAACCTTCAGGAAGAGTTTTTCATCCAGCAAAAAGGTAATAAGAACACACCATTTGTAAGGATAAGCGAGGCCGAAACCAAAGGCATTATAGACCGTGCGATGCGCAATAGCGAACGCTGGCGTAAAATGGATGCTGATGGTAAAAGCGAAGACGAGATTATAAAATCGTTCAGCGTTAAGACTGACATGACCGTATTCACCTGGAAGGGTGAGCGCGATACAATAATGACGCCCATAGATTCTATCCGTTATTATAAGAGTTTCCTACAAACAGGGCTTATGAGTATGGAGCCGCAAACCGGTTTTGTAAAAGCATGGGTGGGCGGTATAGACTATAAATATTTTCAGTACGACCACGTAGCCCAGGGCGCACGCCAGGTAGGTTCTACCTTTAAGCCCTTTGTATATGCCACGGCCATAGAGCAGCTGCACATATCGCCATGCGACTCGGTAATAGACGGTCCTTTTAGTATTCCTAAAGGTAAATTTAATATAGATGCGGACTGGAACCCGCAAAACTCTGATGGTAAATTCCGCGGTACGGTAACCTATAAGCAGGCCCTGGCACATTCTATAAATACCGTTTCGGCCAAGTTAATAAGCCAGGTAGGCCCTAAAGCGGTAGTAGATATGTCAAAAAAACTGGGTATTACCAGCAAAATTCCGGAACAGCCCTCTATAGCACTGGGCAGCGCCGATATAACGGTAAGCGAAATGGTAGCGGCCTATGCCACCTTTGCTAACCAGGGAATGTATGTAAAGCCTGTGGTTATTACAAAAATTGAAGACAAAAGTGGCATGATCCTGTATCAGCCTACTATACAAACCCACGAGGTGGTTAGTAAAGACATTGCCTATGCGGTTATAAAACTGCTGGAGGGCGTTACCGAAACAGGCAGTGGCGCGCGCCTTAAATGGGGCGGCAACGGTGGCCCGGCTTATAAACGAATGACAGGCTACCCCTACCAGATACTAAACCCGGTAGCCGGTAAAACAGGTACATCACAAAACCAGAGCGACGGGTGGTTTGTGGGCATGGTGCCTAACCTTGCCACCGGTGTATGGGTGGGTAACGAAGACCGCTCTGCGCACTTTAAGAGCCTACAGTACGGCCAGGGTGCTATGATGGCGCTGCCTATTTGGGGCCTTTATATGAAAAAGGTATATGCCGATGACAGCGTTGTATTTAAAGTATCAGAAAAGCCTTTTGAGCGCCCTAAAAACCTGAGCATACCCGTAGACTGCTGGAAGAAACCAACAGTTGATACCACCGAGGTTGATAGCACTGTGGTTGATACAGATGAACTTTTAGGCATGTAGTTGCAATAAGATTATGATGAAAAGACACCTTCAGTCGGAGGTGTTTTTTTATGCGCGATTATTACTTGCTGCTCTTTGGAAAATTCTTTTTATACAGTAGCCTTATAATCAGGAATAACACTGCTCTCCAAAACAATATAAAAAACACCTGCCATATAAATACGCCTACTGAGAAGTCCGTAAATAATCTTTTCATATTTCATTTTGTTTTTTATATGCTGCATTAGCAATGATAAGCGGCAAGGCATTCGGCATATACATGCTTACCTTCAGCACCCTCGGCAATTTCGCCGTTGGCATCACTTTTCTTGTAAACTTTGGCTGCCGTAACCTTTGCCAGGCTGTCAATCATAGGATATGCTGTTCCTAAAATGGGTTCGGTCATGCCACTTTTATCAATAAGGTTGAGTTCTTTTATGGCGTCGTTATCAAAGCTGTTTTTCAGGCACGCCTTAAAATAAACCAGCTTAAACTCTTCTATATAAGCGGTTTTGTTTCGCTTTTCCTGGGTTGAGGAGCAGGAAATAAAACAACATATAAGGACTATGGTTACTATTTTTTTTATTATAATTGACTAGGTTTAAATGGTTGGTACTCAAATTTAGATAAAAATAATTTATTCTTTAACCACCAGTCTTTAATCTGAGTTTAAATAAAAATTCAGTAGTAACACCAAAGAATAAACCCGTTTTTTTATACATTTATATCCCAATTATAAAATTAATTGTATGATTAATAAAAAAGTTCCGGGTGTGCAACAAGCCCTGCGGGATATAACCAATGATGTAACCATAATGCTGGGCGGTTTTGGCCTGTGCGGCATCCCCGAGAACAGCATTGCAGAGCTGGTGCGCAAAGGCGTATCGGGCCTTACCTGCATAAGCAACAACGCCGGCGTAGACGATTTTGGCCTTGGCCTGCTGCTTCAAAAGCGCCAGATAAAAAAAATGATATCGAGCTACGTGGGCGAAAATGCCGAGTTTGAGCGCCAGATGCTGAGCGGAGAACTCAAGGTAGAACTTACCCCACAGGGCACCCTGGCCGAAAAATGCCGTGCTGCCCAGGCGGGTATCCCCGCGTTTTATACACCGGCAGGGTACGGTACCGAAGTAGCCGAAGGTAAGGAAAGCCGCGAGTGGAACGGAAAGATGCACATTTTAGAAGAGGCCTATAAAGCCGACTTTGCCATTGTAAAAGCCTGGAAGGGTGACGAGGCCGGGAACCTCATCTTTAAAGGCACGGCACGCAATTTTAACGCGTGTATGGCCGGTGCCGCAAAAATTACCATTGCCGAGGTAGAGGAACTTGTGCCTGCCGGAGAACTTGACCCAAACGCTATCCATGTGCCGGGAATTTTTGTGAAACGGATTTTTCAGGGCGAGAAATATGAAAAAAGGATAGAGCAACGGACGGTGAGGACGATTTTTTAATTTACCAATTTGGTTAAATCAATAGCAAAATGGCATTAGGCAAAGAAGATATCGCGAAAAGAATCGCAAAAGAAGTACAGGACGGGTATTTTGTAAACCTGGGAATTGGGATACCTACCCTGGTGGCAAACTACGTGCGTCATGATATCAACGTAGAATTCCAGAGTGAAAATGGGGTGCTGGGCATGGGTCCGTTCCCATTTGAGGGCGATGAGGATGCCGATGTTATAAACGCGGGCAAGCAAACCATTACCACGCTGCCGGGCGCATCGTTTTTTGACAGCGCCACCAGCTTTGGCATGATACGCGGGCAGCACGTAGACCTTACCATACTGGGCGCAATGGAAGTGGCCGAGAATGGCGATATAGCCAACTGGAAGATTCCCGGCAAGATGGTTAAGGGCATGGGCGGCGCGATGGACCTTGTAGCATCTGCCGAAAATATAATCGTGGCCATGATGCACGTAAACAAGGCAGGGGAGAGTAAGCTGCTTAAACGTTGTTCGCTGCCGCTTACCGGTGTGGGCTGTGTAAAGAAAGTAGTAACAGAGCTTGGCGTATTGGAAATTGTACCCGAGGGCTTTAAACTCCTGGAACGTGCACCGGGCGTAACGGTAGAAGATATTATTAACGCAACCGAAGGTAACCTTGTTATCGAAGGCGAAATTCCGGAAATGGTTATTGATTAACGCTGAATTATAAACCATGAACATAAAGGTTTTACACCTTGACAGCAACCACCCGCTGCTTTGGGTCCAGCTTGAGGCAGGCGGGTTTATTAACGAAGCCGATTACACATCAGCCAAAGCCGAGGTGGAAGCTAAGATGGTAGGCTATAACGGCATTGTCATACGCAGCAGGTTTAAAATAGACAGGGCATTTATAGATAGCGCCCCAAATCTTAAGTTTATAGCCCGTGTAGGTGCCGGGTTAGAGAGTATTGATACAGCCTATGCTGAAAGCAGGGGTATCCACCTTATTGCCGCACCTGAGGGCAACCGCAATGCGGTAGGGGAGCAGGCACTTGGCATGTTGCTGAGCCTGTTTAACAACCTCAATACAGCCGACCGCGAAGTGCGCAACGGGCAGTGGGTACGCGAAGCCAACCGCGGGCATGAGCTTGATGGTAAAACGGTGGGCATCATTGGCTATGGCAATATGGGCAAGTCTTTCGCTAAAAAGCTTCAGGGCTTTGATGTTGACGTAATTTGTTACGACATTAAACCCGGAGTGGGCGATGATAATGCCCGACAGGTTTCGCTGGAGGAATTACAGCAAAAGGCCGACGTTATTAGCCTGCACACACCCTGGACACCCGAAACCGATAAGATGGTAAACGAAGCCTTTATAAGTGCGTTTGCCAAGCCCTTCTGGATTATTAATACCGCAAGGGGCAATAGTTTGGTAACAGCCCACCTTGTTGCAGCATTGCAGTCAGGTAAAGTGCTTGGTGCCGCGCTTGATGTGCTGGAATATGAAAAATCATCGTTTGAACAGTTGTTTACCGGTACCGATATGCCGGAGGCATTCCGTTACCTGTTAACCGCAAACAATGTCTTACTTACCCCCCACATAGCCGGTTGGACTTTTGAAAGCCATGAACGCCTGGCACAAGTAATTGCAGATAAGATTAAGGCGGTTTACGGTAAAAAAATCTAACTTTTTATACAAAATTTTATATATTGGGCATATAAAATCAACCTCTATCTATAGGTATCCATGAACCTAAAAAACACCAGGGTCATACAAATCAATTTCGGCTATATGCGTCTTAGAAACAGATCAAGGGTATATGAGCAAGTTCCACCAAGACCTATCGCTATTTTTTGACCCTCAAGCATAAAGTTCAGGGCTGTAATACCTGCTCTTGAGGAATTGGCATGTAGATATTTAAATACACCTGTTTTCATTATGCGACTCCGTTTATCGGTTTGAATGTAATTGAAATATCAATATCTGAGCCTAACGCTATTCCTGAATCTTACATTCCATATGCCAGGGTTTTATTTGTATGAAAAATAATACACGATACTGCAAAAAAAGTTAATAAATAATTATTATCAGGTATACTGTGTTAAAATTTATTTAATTAGTTTTGTAGCCGCTTCTGCCAAAACATGGACCTTTAGCGAAAACCAAAAGACCAATTGACCAATGAATTCCCTTACTAATAGAGTACAAGCACCCTGATAATATCTTATCAGGGCAATACATCATTATTTCCCCTGAATTTTTGTTATAATGAATATCAAAACCAAATCAATTATATATGGTACTTAAAACTACTGTTAAAAACTTCCTGACGGCATTCCTGCTGGTGTTAACCGCCGCATTTTATGGGCAACAGCCCGGAGACCTTGACCTTACCTTTAACGGCCATGACAATGTATACGTGGATAATGACGCTCCCAGCCTGTATAATGGCGCAAACGGCACCGTATATACATCTGCATTGCAGCCCGACGGGAAAGTTATCATCGCCGGTGATTTTACCACATACCGGAGTTATCCCAAAAACCGTATTGTGCGTATACTCGCAAACGGCTCTATAGATCCTACATTCGATCCCGGGCTGGGTGCAGACGGCATTATCTATTCGGTAGCGTTACAGGCCGATGGAAAAATAGTAATAGGTGGCGCTTTTACCACCTATGGCGGGGAGGCCCGCAACTATATTGCGCGCCTTAATGCAGACGGATCGCTCGACAGTACTTTTGTTCCCGGCACCGGCGGCAACAACTATGTACAGGCAGTGGCCGTACAGGCCGACGGCAAGATACTTGCAGGGGGCCTGTTTACAATGTTTAACGGATTTTCGGCCAACCGCATTGTACGCCTTGCGTCTTCAGGCGATGTAGACGATACCTTTACCACTAATACCGGTGCTTCGGCCATTGTAAGGGCCATAGCCATACAAAATGACAATAAAATACTTATAGCCGGAGATTTTACTACTTATAACGGCACTACCCGCAACCGCATTGCACGCCTTACTACAACCGGCACGCTGGATACTACGTTTGCCCCGGCATCGGGAGCCAATAGCGCCATTTACAGCGTAAACCTGCAAACAGATGGTAAAATTCTTATTGGAGGCAGTTTTACCACTTTTAACGGTACTAGCCGCAAAAGCGCGGCCCGTATAAATACCGACGGCTCGCTGGACACCACTTTTACTGTGGGAACCGGGGGTAACGACATTGTACGGTATATTATGGCCCAGACCGACGGAAAAATACTGGTAGGGGGTAATTTTACTTACTTTTCGGGCATTGTAAACGCTCACCGCCTGGCGCGTCTCTTGTCTAACGGCGTTGTAGATACCGCCTTTACTACAGGCTCTGGCTACGGCCCCGCAGACGCGGTATACAGCATAGTGCAGAGAGCCGATGGAAAACTGGTGGTAACAGGAGCATTTGTAAACTATAACATTAAAAAGCGCGACTGTGTAGCTGCAATAAACACCGATGGTTCCCTGGATCTTGGCTTTAATAATATATCAGGAGTAGGCTCTGGCAATTATCTTGAAGAAGTAGCGCTTCAACCAGATGGTAAGATACTTTTGGCAGGCTCTATTACCCAATATAATGAGGTGCCGTACAACCGCATTGTACGTACCAATAGCGATGGCAGCATAGATACCAGTTTTAATATAGGCACCGGCGCCGATGGTTCAATAGGTGTAGTGGTAGTGCAGCCCAACGGCAAGATACTTATAGGCGGTGATTTTACCCACTTTAACGGGGTAAGCCGTAATAAGATAGCCAGGCTTAATGCAGACGGTTCGCTCGATACCACCTTTACCCCGAGTACCGGCTTTAACAATACGGTAAGAAGTATTGTATTGCAGCCGGACGGCGCGATACTTGTGGGTGGCGACTTTACCACCTTTGGTGGGTCAGGGTCAGAGTATTTGGTACGTCTTTACAGCGACGGTGGTTCTGACAGTTCCTTTAACTTTGCCAGCTCAACCAGTTCTGCCGTGCATTGCATTGCCTTGCAGCCGGACGGCAAAATACTTATAGGAGGCTACTTTAGCACATCAAACGGTGTAGCGCGCAAGGGCATTTCCCGTTTAAATTCTAACGGCACTCTTGATACCACTTTTAATCCTGGCACTGGCTCTAATGACCTCATATACAGCATAGCGCTACAGGCTGATGGAAAAATTCTTTTAGGCGGTGCATTTACCAACTTTAATAATACTTCGGCAAATAAACTGGTGCGCCTTACCACAACCGGGGCAATAGATTCCACTTTTCAGCTTGGTAGCGGAGCAAATTCATCAGGCGGGGTAAGTTCAGCAATACGTGAGGTAACCGTACTTTCAGACAGCAAAATCTTAATTAATGGCTACTTTAACAGCTATAATGGCTTCGTATCTAGCCGTTTGGCACGCCTCAATTCAGACGGTAGTGTAGATACCGCTTTTTATGCAGGAAACGACAGCAATGACGTCTCCATTCAGCATATAGCCATACAACCCGACAATAAGATATTGGCGGCAGGTTATTTCACTAGTTATAAAAATGTAAGGCGTTATGGCATAGCACGCATATATAACATGACCGGATGCAGCACTCCGGTAAACTTGTTAGGCACCGCACTAACCAGCACCAGCGCTAGTGTACGCTGGGAAATACCTAACGGCAGTACGCCTACTGCATACGAGTATGCGGTAACCACATCGGCCACCCCACCTGCCTCGGGCACGGTAGTTACTGATACCGCTGTTCCGGCATCCATTACCCCGGGTATACCCTACTACCTGCATGTGCGCGCAGTATGCGACACCAGCTACAGCTACTGGGCCACCTCTGCGCCATTCCAGTACTACACCGGCACCATACCCGGCGATACCTGCGCAAACGCCATAAACCTTGCAACCCTTACCAGCCCGTATAATGACACCACTATAGGTTCTAATAACGACTATTATAACGGCTACTGCGGCATGGGCGACTATGCCCCGGAGAAAATATTTTATATAAACGTGCCAAACGGCAGCGCGCTTACCATAGCCCAGACGGCAAACAATTATAACGCCCAGGCTTATGTAGGATGGGGCTCACCCTGCGATGCTATACCCAATATTATAGGCTGTGTAGGTGATGATACTACACCCCAGGTATGGTCTAATACTACAGGCAGCACACAAACCGTATACTGGATACAGGATGGCAATGGTGTTGATGCAGGCACCTTTACACTGTCGTGGTCGGTTGTGGTAACCCCGGTTTGTGGCACTCCTACGGCACCTGCCGCCACAAGCGTAGGCGCTACAGTTGCCACGATGGCGTGGACAGCTGCCACTACCGGGCCGCCCACAGGCTACCAGGTATATTATGCCACTTCGCCTACAGCACCATTGGCAGGGGCAGCCATAAGCAGCACTACCAACACCACAAACTATACGGCTGCCTTGCTTACCCCCGCCACTACTTATTACTGGTGGGTGCGCGCGGTATGTGGCAGCACTGCAGGCGCGTGGGTAGCAGGGGGCAGCTATACCACTTCGCTTATGGGCTGTACCACTGGCGGTTTATATCCAGCTGCAACTTACACACCTGCATGTACAGGAGCCGCGGAAACCATTGTTACAAACGCTTATGCGGGAGAATACAGCAGTGTTATCCTATCTGCAAATACAAACTATACGTTTTCAAGTTCGGTAACTACCGACTTTATTACCATAACAAACAGCACCGGTACTACCGTACTGGCGTATGGCACCACCCCATTAGTTTGGAATACCGGCGAAAACAGCGGTAACTTCCGTTATTACTTCCATACAAACTCGGCCTGCGGCACCCAGAACACCAA
>NZ_JBKJHD010000019.1:0-74013 GCF_046613695.1 Flavobacterium sp. RHBU_24
TCTCTATCTTTCTAAATTTAACTGTACAGGTCTGGTATTATCGCAAGTTACAAGGCTAAATTTCCCGTAACTAAATCTTCCCTTTCACTACCCCCGCATCAATTTCGCCGTGCGATTCATCATAAACCGACTGCCCCTTCTTAATAACCAGCACCTGCGGGCTCTGGTGTACCACATTAAAGCGGCTGGCTATTTCGCTGCTTATATCGCGGTGCTCAAGAAGGTCGAGAAAGTAAGGCTTCGCCTCCCCTTCTCCGATGCTGTACTCATTTTCGAAGTTTTTTAATGCCATACGGCTCACAGGGCAGCGGGTACTGTGCTTAAATATTATAACAGGGGTATCGGCAGACTCGGCTACAAGGGTATCCAACTGTTTTAGTTCTGTTAAATCATTCCACGCTATCGCACTATCTGTTGTATCTTTACTGTCAGAGTTACCGAATATTTTACCAAAAACGCCCATATATTGAATATTTAAGACAATTTGTCTGCTCTGAGTACTTAATTCGCAACACATACAGCCATTTCGTCAGATTTTACTTATTGGAATAATACTTGACTATCACATACCAAATTTAATGAAATTAGGATATGAACTTTGCCAATTTTACCATAAAATCTCAGGAAGCCATACAGCGTGCACAGCAGATTGCCCAAAGCTATGGCCACCAGCAAATAGAGAACGAGCACATTGTAAAAGCCATCCTTGAGGTGGATGAAAATGTAACGCCGTTCCTGCTGAAAAAACTCAACATTAACCTGCCCCTGTTTACCCAGGTGCTTGATGCTACCATACAAAGCTTCCCTAAAGTGCAGGGCGGCGAAATGGGTATTTCGCGCGATGCGTCAACAGCATTAAATGAAGCCAGCAATATTGCCCGCAAAATGAACGATGAATTTGTGAGCATAGAGCATTTATTGCTCGCCATATTTGCGTCGCGCAGCAAGGTAGCCCAGATTTTAAAAGACCAGGGCGTTACCGAAAAAGGGCTTAAGTCCGCGATTGATGAGCTTCGCAAAGGTGAGCGCGTAACCAGCGCAAGTGCCGAGGAAACATACAATTCGCTTAACAAATATGCCAAGAACCTTAACCAGTTGGCTAACGACGGCAAGCTCGACCCGGTTATAGGGCGCGATGAAGAAATTCGACGTGTGTTGCAGATACTAAGCCGCCGTACTAAGAACAACCCTATGCTTGTGGGCGAGCCCGGTGTGGGTAAAACCGCTATTGCCGAGGGACTAGCACACCGCATTATACAGGGAGACGTGCCTGAAAACCTTAAGAATAAAGTGGTGTATTCGCTGGATATGGGCGCGCTGATAGCCGGTGCTAAATATAAAGGTGAATTTGAGGAAAGGCTGAAATCGGTAGTGAAGGAAGTTACCTCAGCCGAAGGCGATATCGTACTGTTTATTGATGAAATACATACCCTTGTGGGAGCCGGCGGTGGCGATGGTGCCATGGATGCCGCAAATATACTAAAACCTGCCCTGGCCCGTGGGGAACTTCGTGCCATAGGCGCAACAACGCTTGACGAGTACCAAAAGTATTTTGAGAAAGACAAAGCGCTTGAGAGACGTTTCCAGAAAGTTTTAGTAGACGAGCCGGATACCGAAAGTGCAATATCAATCCTGCGCGGTATTAAAGAAAAATATGAGGCCCACCACCAGGTGCGTATTAAAGACGAAGCCATAATTGCAGCCGTAGAGCTGAGCCAACGCTATATTACGAACCGTTTCCTTCCGGATAAGGCGATTGACCTTATGGACGAAGCGGCCAGTAAACTACGCATGGAGATTAACTCAAAGCCGGAAGAACTGGATGTGCTTGACCGTAAAATAATGCAGCTTGAAATTGAGATTGAAGCCATTAAACGCGAAAATGACGAAAGCAAGCTGAAATCTCTGGGCATGGAACTCGCCAACCTAAAGGAAGAGCGCAACGAGATATATGCCCGCTGGAAAAGCGAGAAAGATGTAGTAGACAACATTCAGGCAGCAAAAACCGATATTGAAAACTTTAAGCTGGAAGCCGAAAAAGCAGAGCGCGAAGGTAATTACGGCAAGGTAGCGGAGCTGCGCTACGGCAAAATAAAAGATATTGAGGAGCAACTTATTGCCCTGGAGCAACAACTTGCCGAAACCCAGAAAGGCCAAACCCTTATTAAGGAGGAAGTGACCCGAGAGGATATTGCAGAAGTTGTAGCAAAATGGACCGGTATACCGGTAACCAAAATGCTGCAGGGCGAGCGTGAAAAACTCCTTAAGCTGGAAGACGAACTGCACAAACGTGTGGTAGGCCAGGAAGAAGCCATAGAGGCTGTAAGCGATGCCGTGCGCCGCAGCCGTGCCGGGCTACAGGACCAGAAAAAGCCTATAGGGTCGTTCCTGTTCCTGGGTACTACGGGTGTGGGTAAGACTGAATTGGCGAAAGCCCTTGCCAGTTACCTGTTTGACGACGAGAATGCCATGACGCGTATAGACATGAGCGAATACCAGGAACGACACAGTGTGAGCCGCCTTGTGGGTGCGCCTCCGGGATATGTGGGGTATGATGAGGGCGGGCAGCTTACTGAGGCGGTGCGCCGCAAGCCCTACAGTGTGGTGCTGCTTGACGAGATTGAGAAGGCCCACCCTGATACCTTCAACATTTTGCTACAAGTGCTTGACGAAGGCCGCCTTACCGACAACAAAGGGCGTGTAGCCGACTTTAAGAACACTATAATAATCATGACCAGCAATATGGGCAGCAGCATTATACAGGAAAAGTTTGAAACCTATAAAGGTGACATATACAACGCCATAGAAGCTGCTAAAGTTGAAGTCCTTGGCCTGCTGAAACAAACCGTAAGGCCGGAGTTCATAAACCGTATAGACGATATCGTGATGTTTACACCGCTTAGCGCCGATAATATCCGCGAAATTGTAGGTTTACAAATTAAGGGTGTTACCAAACTTCTTGCCCAGCAAAACATTACGCTGGATGCCACCCCGGAAGCTATTGACTACTTAGCGAAGAAAGGTTACGATCCTGACTTTGGCGCCCGCCCTGTAAAACGCGTGGTACAAAAAGAGGTTATGAACCAGCTAAGTAAAGAGATCCTAAGCGGCAGGGTCACTACAGACAGTATCATACTGCTGGATAGTTTTGACGGGCAGCTTGTGTTCCGCAACCAAACGGATTTGGCACATAATGACTGAACAAATTTTTTGAATACAAACGAAGGAGCCATCCGGTAAGGGTGGCTTTTTAAAACAGAAACGGGGTTACTCATTAAAAGAGTAACCCCGTTTTCATTTTAAAGGCAATCGTTTATCCAGCGGGGCTGTTAGCTTTTATAATCGTAGTATTGGCGTATGGTCATCATGCCTTTGTAATGCTGTTTTCTTTTGAGGCTTATTAAAAATGCGAGCCCACCTGCAAGTAACCCGCCTACAAGCGTTATAAATAGGCCGTTGATAAGAAATGCGCTAAAGGCCGTACTATTAAAACTGAAATTATTTGTTGCAAAATATATACCGGTTACCACGATAATCAATGCTAAGAGGATGTATACTACTTTCATAAGAATACTTTTTAAAAGTGGGACTTCATTTGTATCGCATCAAATTTCAGGAATTAAAATATTAGTTTATAGAACTTTATGACTAAATAACTTTTTATTAAGAAATATTTTGACGGTATTTTCTTTCAAAAAATATTAATACTTAAAAATTCGCCACATTGTTACAGAAGTAATACTGCTGCTGTTAATGTTTTATCAAAATAAAAAAACATTTGACAAATAAAACAGAACTTTACATCAACACTAATAATATTAAATTATGAACCTGAAAAGAATTTTTGGCACCGTACTTACCATATTGGGCATTATTGGGCTTATTTATGCCGCTTACACATTTGTGAATACCAGCACCGGAGAACAGAGCGTAAAGGTTATAGCAATATACGGCATTATAGGACTTATATTTTTTATTGCCGGCATTGGACTTGTAAAGCGTACCCGCGACGACTCCAGGGTGTAACGGCACTCTCAATACAAAAAAGGGATGGCTCCGCGCCATCCCTTTTTTGCATAAGTATATATTTTATTTGGCAGATAAAGTAATTGTAGTGCCTTCACCCGGCGCACTCTTTATCAATGCATCAAGCCCTATTATAGCGGCACGGCTTACAAGGTTATCAAGCCCCATTCCCGTTGCGCCTTTTTGTATCGTATCATAGTCAAACCCCCTACCATTATCGCTAACCGACAATTTAAACTTTGGAGTGTCTGATATTGCAACTGTAACAACGGTAGCTCCTGAGTGCTTTAAGATGTTGTTAATACTTTCCTGGAATACACGGTATATTACAATCTGTGCCTTGGCATCAAGCGACTTTACCTCATCATCCTCACTGGTACATACTACCTTTATCCTGCCTGCCTGCATAAGGCGTTCTGCCTCGCCTTTTATGGCTTTAACAAGATTTTGTTTTACCATGAGCTGGCTGTTAAGCGAGTGGCTTGCCCGCCTTATCGACTGGGATAGCAATGTAACCGAGTGGCTAACCGGCTCCAGCGTTTCTTCCAGTTCGGGTTGTTCCAGTTTAAGGTTTTCAACTAAAAACCGTATGTAGGTAAGCTGCTGGCCGGCGTCGTCATGCAGTTCTTCCGAAATATCGTTTAGTACCTGGTCCTGTGTTTCAAGTATTGTGGTGGTGAGCGTTTTTTCAAAGGCCAGGTCTTTTTCATAAATAAGCCTGGTATAGGTTTTTATCTTATTTATATACAGCTTTATAACCAATACACAAAAAAGTATAATAAGGCTTATAAAAAGTAAGCCTACAAAAATACCATATGCTATATTAGTTTGCAATTTACGTTCTTTTTTCTCTGTAAATATATAAATTGATCAGGCTATAGTAAAAAATACTGGTAAAATGGGAAATAAAATCATATAAATCGACACCGAAAACCTTTGTATCTAAAAGTTTTGAACTATTAAATCCAAACCCTATACCTAAACCTAAAAAAAGTAGGATTGGCGAAAACAATAATATAAAAACGTTTGATGAAAAAAAAGGAAAATTTTCTTTTTGAAGTTCATAAAAACTTTCGGTAATAAAAAGGACAAGGTATATAAAGGCGCCAACCACCATTAGGTAATTATTAAAATCATACAGCAAAGACGACTGAAACAGATTTGTTACCACAGCGAAAAGAATATAAAAAACACCCAATACCTTAGTAAGCAGCTTCATATTCATATTTCTATATAAAATAAATAACCATATAATATTATGAATAGGAATACTAAAATTATACACAAGGTTTATCCCGATATTAAAGTCAATGCATTTAAAAACAGCACATAAAATCTCTGTAAATACCATAATAATAAGAATACTTAATAACAGCCTATTATTTTTATCCTTCTTATTAAGCGACCACAATGCATAAAAAAAAGTAACAAATAGATAATATGTTACCGGCTTTATATTAATAAAGAAGCTGGCTGCATTTATATACATATAATTAAGGCTTTCCCGGAGGATTATTCGTAAAATCAAAATAGGCATCTGTAATACCTTCAATGCAAAAAACAATCACATTTTTTCCATTTATTCTACCCTCGGTAAATTTTAGGCTTGAGTTTACGCTAACACCGGCAAATTTCAACGGCAGACCCTTAAAAAAACAAATTGAATAATTATGCCCATTAAAATTAAATGGTGCCAGAGTATTTGTTATAGCATGCGTACTTCCATTTACTGAAAAAACATAATATTTAGCAAAAGTACAATTTTCACCCAAAAACGTACTTAACGGGAACGTTGTGCTTTTTGGCACATTTGTGCCCCAATAAGAACTTAGCGCGTTATTATACTCCGCTTTTGTAATCATATGATTCTTTACCAGGGATTTAAGCAATTCATTATTATTGCAAATCTCTTCGGTTTTAGTTATTAGCCATGCTAATTGGTTTTGCGGACTTTGCAATTTAATAGGTTCAAAGTAGTCCTCTGGGATTGGTGTAGTTTCACTCATAAACTTAATTAATTAAAAAGGTTGGTAGAAGATTAAAAAATACTCGGTTTTAAAATTAAGAGAAATTTCTAAATTTTAAAAAACAAATATAAGCGTTTTCCTAATAATTAAAATGTAAATTTTGATTTAATTATTAGGAAAACAATACCTAAAGAAATCCCTTTTTGCAGAAGAATTTTAACCAAACCCTAACAGCGTAGTTTTAAGTAAATGCCAATCTTTTTGCGTAAATTTGCACCTCAAATTTTTATGTATATACCATGGGTAAAGTAAAGATAGGGCTTGTGCAAATGAGCTGTGTTGCCGAAAAGCAGCCCAATATTGATAAAGCAATACGCGAAATTCGCAATGCAGCCGCTAAGGGCGCTCAGATTGTTTGCCTTCAGGAACTTTTTACATCACTGTATTTTTGTGATGTAGAAGATTATGAAAACTTTAAGCTGGCCGAAGCCATTCCCGGCCCTTCTACCGCTACACTTTCTGAAGTGGCAAAGGAGCTTAATGTGGTAATTATTGCATCGCTGTTTGAAAAACGTGCCGAAGGCCTGTACCATAACACTACAGCGGTTATTGATGCCGATGGTACTTACCTGGGCAAATACCGCAAAATGCACATACCGGACGACCCTGCTTTTTACGAGAAATTTTACTTTACACCCGGCGACCTGGGTTATAAAACCTTCCAGACCAAGTATGCAAAAATAGGTGTGCTTATCTGCTGGGACCAGTGGTACCCAGAGGCCAGCCGTATTACTGCGCTTATGGGCGCAGAAATCATGTTCTACCCTACCGCTATAGGCTGGGCAACATCTCAGGATGAAGATACCAATAAAGAGCAGTACGACGCCTGGCAAACCATACAGCGCAGCCATGCCGTGGCAAATGGCGTACACGTGGTAAGCGTAAACCGTGTGGGCTTTGAGCAGGACGGCGCCATGAAATTCTGGGGCGGAAGCTTTGTGGCTAACCCGCAGGGCAGGCTGCTTTATCTGGGCTCTCACGACAACGAAGAAACAACCGTGGTAGAGGTTGATACAAAAGACTCTGACCATTACCGCACGCACTGGCCGTTCCTCCGCGACCGCAGGATAGACAGTTACCAGCCAATAACAAAGAGGTATCTTGACGAGGATTAATTAGTTTAAGGTTTAAAGTTTAAGGTCGCCTATCTGCTCTTCATTGCGAGCGGAGGAACGTAGCGCGGCCATCTACTTACACGATTAAATAAAATAAATGTCACAATTCCAAAATATAGAAACTCCAAAAAAACTGGGTTTCCACTTCCCCGCAGAATTCGCCCCGCAACGTGCGCTATGGCTATCATGGCCGCATAAGGAAGCCTCATGGCCGGGCAAACTGCATACCATTTACAAGCCGTATTGCGAGTTTATACTACAGGTAAGCCGCCACCAGCAAGTGTGCATAAATGTGGCCAATGAAGAGATGAAGAATTTCGCCCTGGCGGAACTACACCTGTATGCAACGCTGGTTAAAGGCGCAATTTTAGAGAATGTAAGCTTCTACTTCCACCCTACTAACGATGCCTGGTGCCGCGATCATGGCCCCGCATTTTTGGTAAATAAGCAAACGGGCGAAAAAGCTATTGTAGACTGGGGCTACAACGCATGGGGAGGCAAATACCCTCCATATGACCTGGATGATGTTATCCCTACCCGTATAGGCGAAGCCCTTGGATTAAAAGTATTTAATCCGGGTATTGTGATGGAAGGGGGCAGCGTGGAGTTTAACGGTAAGGGCACATTGCTTACTACTACGGCATGCCTACTGAACGAGAACCGCAACCCACACCTTAACCAGGCACAAATAGAAGAATATTTATCGGAATATTATGGTGTAGACCACATTCTTTGGCTGGGCGATGGCATTGTAGGCGACGATACTGACGGGCATATTGACGATATAACGCGTTTTGTAAACGAAGATACCGTGGTTACCGTTGTAGAAGAAAACAAGAACGACGAGAACTACCACCTGCTACAGGAAAACCTCGAACTGCTTAAAAAAATGCGCCTTCAGGATGGTAAGCAGGTTAATATAATAGAGCTGCCCATGCCAAAGGCCGTTAGCTGGGAAGACCAGAGGCTGCCTGCATCATACGCTAACTTCTATATTGCAAATGAAAGCGTTATTGTACCTACCTTTCGCGACGATGCTAACGATAAAAAAGCGCTTGACATCCTTACCGGTTGCTTTGCCGGCCGCGAAGTTATAGGCATAGACAGTACCGACCTTATCTGGGGCCTTGGCAGCTTTCATTGCCTTAGCCAGCAGGAGCCTTTGTAACGATTTCAGATTTCAGAAGGTAGATTTTAGATTTAACATCACTCATAGTAATTTTTGATTTTAGATTACACTTTAGTACATCCGAGTGAAGTTCAATCTAAAATCTGAAATCATAAATCTGAAATTATTTTCAATAGCTCCTCCTTCGGTACTACCCCACTTTGTTTCCAGAGCATTTTACCTTTCTTAAAAAGCATAAGTGTAGGCACTCCCCTAACCTGAAACTGCGGTGTATTCATTAACGCCTGGTTTTTATCTACGTCTACTTTTACAATGGTAATGCTTTCACCCAGTTCAGCTTTTACATCACTTAATATAGGTGCCATAACTTTACACGGGCCGCACCACGTTGCAAAAAAGTCGACAAGTACCGGTTTATCACTGTTTATAAGCGTTTGAAAAGTCTTCATCATTAATATATTTTTCCTGAAAGTTACCTCATGAAACCTTTTTTGCCAACTGCTTTAACAGAGTTTTAAAAATGCTGTGTAACGTTAATAAATACTTGGCAATTAGTACTAAATATGCGTTAAACAACTAATGCGGGTGCCATACATTTATAAAAATGTTCCTACATTTATTCCATTAAAACAACTTTATGAAAAAGATAAAAATATTTATCGCGTCAGTATGCATGGTGGCCGTTGCACTTACTTCATGTAAGGGTAATAAAGACGGCGATGTAAGCTCAGATACTGAAACGCACGAACACAGCGAAAAAATGATACCGCTGGACACTACACAGTTTGCTTCGTTTTACAAGCAATATCCCGAGTTTAAACAGTATAGCGGCGAAATAGCCGAGCTGTATAAAAAGCACACGCACTACATCTGGCACGAAAAACGCGGCCTTATAGAATTTGCTGAAGTACTGTACAACAGGATAAACCAGCTGGATGACGAAGGTCTTTCAAAAAACATACCGTACAAAAAAACGCTTGATGAAGTGTTTGAAGATTCGGGCCGTGGCGAGCGCCCTAATGTGCAAACCGAACTGCTAATATCATCTATGTATTTTTATTGGGCAAATAAAACAATTGACGGGCTGCCGGCATCTAAAAGCCGTGAAACAGGCTGGTTCTTGCCACGCGAAAATATGGATCTTGTAGCCTACCTCGATACGCTGATGAAAGACCCGCAGAAGGTAAAAGGCGATAAAGAAGAAGTATTCAGCCAGTATTTTGCACTTAAAAAAGGATTAGCTAAATACCGTGAGATACAAAGCAAAGGCGGCTGGAAAACCATTGAACTACCCGAAGGTACTAAAGTGCTGCAGGAAGGCGACAACAATGCTGCCGTGGCACAGCTGCGCGCGCGCCTTGCGGCAGAAGGTTACCTGAAATCTGACAACAAAAGCACCGAATTTGACAAGGCCCTGGCAGATGCAGTATCTGACTATGAAGAAAAACATTTCAGGAAATATGACGGTAAAGTGGGGCCTGCAATACTGGGCGAACTTAACGTAGCGGTTGCAGAACGCATAAAAACCATTACGGTTAATATGGAACGCTGCCGCTGGATACCTTCCCGCCTTAATACACAAAAAGAATATATAGCGGTTAATATACCCTCTTACAGGTTACGCTATGTGCGCGATGGTGAAATAGAGTTGATATCTAATGTTGTAGTAGGCAAAGAACTTAATAAAACTGTGGTATTTACCGGTAACATGAGCTATATAGCATTTGCTCCCTACTGGAACATTCCGCAAAGCATAGTAGAAAAAGAGATACAACCGGGCATTGCAAAAAACAGCAACTACCTGGCGAGCCATAACATGGAGTATTACGACAATGGACGCATACGCCAAAAACCGGGCGGGGAAAACTCGCTGGGTAAAGTAAAGTTTATGTTTCCTAACTCTAACAATATTTACCTGCACGACACCCCTGCCAAGAGCCTTTTTAATAAAGACGACCGCGCGTTTAGCCATGGATGTGTGCGTGTGGAAAAAGCCCGTGAACTTGCTATATTGATAACCGGAAAAGACGGTGGATGGGATGAGAACAAGGTTGATGAGGCGATGAACTCTGACAAAGAAAACACCTATTCGCTAAAGAAAAAGATACCTGTATACATTACCTATTTTACCGCCTGGGCGGATGAAAACGGCAATGTTGCCTTTTTTGAAGACATTTATAGCCGCGACGTGAGTTTAGAGCATCTGCTTTACAAAGAGTAAAACATATTAATATTTTTTTACCACGAATACACCTAATAATAACGAATTCAAATTTGTGAAATTAGTGTAATTCGTGGCTATTTTTATTTAATTCCCCATCCTTTGTAATGCTGTTTTCATAATTAAATCCCCACATGTATGAGATTTTCCAAGAGCCATTTTCTTTTACGGCACTAAACGGGTAACTATAGTCTTCTACCGTGGGCAGCTCTTCGCCAAAGTAATAAAAAAAATCGCCTGACTCTTCATCTATATCTTTAATACCAACTTTTACATTATTCCAGTCGCCGGGATCGTCCTGACACATGCACCACGGATTTACATCATTATCGAAAATAAATGTAGGGAGTTCATATACATTCCATGCATCAAATTCCCCTGATTTAATTTTGCTGTCAAGCGTTCTAATAATGCTATCATAATTACTGATAAACTCATCTGCAAAAAATCCTGTAGCTTTAAGGTTTTTAAGGTTTTGGTGGTGTTTATCAAAATCAAAACCTGTGCATATACTGTCTTTTACTACAACAGGCAGCAGGTTAATACTTTGTTCAGATTCTGACCAATACATGGTTTTACCGATAAGCCGTGCGAGTTCCTCCTTTACTGCCGCATCATCATCTGCAGCCATTGTTGTATCAGCCGAAAGTTTCTCCACCCCAGATGTAGCCTCTACTGTTTTCTCATCTTTACAGGAAGAAAAAAAGCCAATTATCAAAAAGGCTAAAAGTAATTGTTTCATAATCGGTTGGTTAAAAAAGATTACTCCTTTTCCAGCACCACCTCAACGGGCTTATTCATTTTACGGCCAAATTTTGCCGCGGCCTGCTGGCTTTCGTTGCTGCACAAAATATACATATTGTAGCTGTGTAAGGGTACAATAACGGTTTTAAACTTGCCGCCATTTTCAGCGCCGTCTACATCCTCCACCTTAACGCTAAAGCTGTCGGCGGGAAACTGTTTGCTAACCGAAAGGAGGTAGGTATCTTTCGCAAATGGGAAATACCAGCGCTCATTGCCCGTTAATTGTGTACCCTCAGGTAATGCTTTGTTATCGGCACCTATAGGGTAATTACGGGTAAATTTCATGGGTTGGTTGGCCTTTTTCCAGCTGTACACGTTGTTCACGTTTATTACCTCGCGGCCCAGGCTGTCCACTATGGTTATTTTCAGGTTTTTTATGTTCTCTTTTTTGCCGGTTTCGTGTACTTCTAAAACTACGTATGACGTAAAATCGTACCCGCAGTGCATAGCGGTTTGCTGGGCTTTCGCACCCAAACTGAGTAAGCTAATAAGAATAAAAAGATACCGCATAACCGTGTAAAATTGAGCGCCTGTGGCACTAAGCAAATGTATAAAAATTTTAGCGCGGCAGGGTTTCCCGCGGCAAATTATAACAATTGACAATAAAATAGTAATACCTTAAAACAGCCTCCCTTTGTTGTGATTTTTTCAATAAATTAGCGCTTTTAAATTTTATTATAAAATAAATGAAAAATACAGCGCTTACGCACATTCACGAATCACTGGGTGCCAAGATGGTACCGTTTGCGGGCTACAATATGCCGGTACAATACGAAGGGGTAACTGCAGAACACGAAACCGTGCGCAACGGTGTGGGCGTTTTTGACGTTTCGCACATGGGCGAGTTTTTACTGAGCGGCCCTAATGCCCTTGCCCTGATACAAAAAGTTACCAGTAATGATGCGTCTGTACTAACCATAGGCCGCGCGCAATACTCGTGCCTGCCTAATGCTGATGGAGGTATTGTAGACGACCTTATTGTATATAAAATTAAAGATGAGCAGTACCTGCTGGTTGTAAACGCCAGCAATATAGAGAAGGACTGGGCCTGGATTTCATCGCACAACGACCTGGGTGTAGACATGAAAAACCTGAGCGACGATTACTCGCTGCTTGCCATACAGGGCCCTATGGCTATGGAGGCCATGCAGCCGCTTACGTCAATAGATCTCGCCGCCATTAAATACTATCATTTTGAAGTGGCCGATTTTGCAGGCATTGAGCATGTAATTATTTCTGCAACAGGCTATACCGGCAGTGGCGGTTTTGAAATATATGCCAAAAACAGCGAGATAGAGCAAATCTGGAACAAGGTGTTTAAAGCCGGAGCCGCTTATGGTATCAAGCCAATAGGCCTTGCAGCGCGTGATACCTTACGCCTTGAAATGGGCTTTTGCCTGTACGGCAACGACATTAACGATACCACATCGCCACTTGAAGCCGGCCTGGGCTGGATTACAAAATTCACTAAGGAGTTTACCAACAGCGAAGCGCTTAAACTGCAAAAAGAAACCGGCGTTACCCGTAAGCTGGTAGGCTTTGAACTTACAGAGCGTGGCATCCCCCGCCATGATTATGAAATAGTTGACGCGCAGGGCACAGTAATAGGTGTGGTAACATCGGGTACTATGGCGCCGTCGCTTAACAAAGGTATTGGCCTTGGGTATGTGCCAACGGCTTTTGCTGCTGAAGGAAGCGAGATTTTTATCCGCATCCGTAAAAATGATGTGCCTGCTACCGTGGTAAAACTGCCTTTTTATAAAAAATAGATAGAAACATCATAACGTGAAGCCGCAAATCGTATTAATTTGCGGCTTTTTCGTTTAAAAGACAGTACCGCGTAAAATTTTTTTAGTTAATTTTAGTTACATTTACTATTGTAACCTTTCAACTATGAAAAAACTGTGCGCCTTACTATTCGTCCTTACATCCTTGCTGAATGCACAGGATAATGAAAAGGCGTGCAAAACCTTTTCCCGCGTTAGCGAGATGCTGCAGCAAAACCACTTTAAGCCTAAGAAAGTTGATGACAGCCTATCGGTATTTGTTTTTAACCAGGTGGTTGACGGACTGGACGATAACCATGTGCTTTTTACCGCTACAGAGTTTGACAAGCTCGCGGTGCACAAAAACCAGATAGACGATTATATCAATAAAAAAGACTGCGCGTTTTTCACTGATTTTATAAGCGTGTACCGCACCGCGCTGGAACGTAACAAAAAATTTATTGAGGAAATAAGCGCCGAAAAGCTTACCTATACTACTACAGATACCATGCGGTATTCTAAAGGGGCCTATCCGTATTTAAAAGAGCCGGAGCGCATTAAAAAATACCTCCGCAAAAAAATAACGCTGGATATACTGGAAGACATAGCCGAACTGAGCAAGAATAAAGATTCGCTTACTAAGCAGCTTCCCGCGTTGTTTGAAACCAGTAAGCAAAAAATAACAAGCACCTACCTGTGCCGTGCAGACAACCTGCTCTCCCCCGCCGATGGGTTTGAGAATGCTGTATACGGCAAATTCTACAATGCTTTCTGCACCTATTTCGACCCGCACAGTGCCTATTTTAACTATAACGAAAAAGCCTCTTTTGTATCTACTATATCCTCTCAAAATTATTCTCTTGGGCTTTATGTGAACCAGGAGGACGATGAGCAAATGGTGGTGGAGGAAGTGGTGCCCGGCGGCCCGGCATTTAAGTCGGAAAAAATAGAAAAGGGCGACAAAATTATAAAGCTAACCGCTAACAAGCAGGAATATATTATATCATGCGCATCTATGGATGCGGTGACTAATATTGTAAACAGCGACAGCTATCGCGATGTGGCGCTAACCCTGCGCAAGCAGGACGGCAGCCTTTATACGGTTACACTTACTAAAGAAAAGATGCGTGATGACGACAACGCCGTGTACAGCTATGTATTGGGCGAAGGCACCGAAAAAACAGGGTACATAAAAATACCCAGCTTTTATTCGGGCTACGAAGACGGCAAGCGCGCCGGTATGGCCGAAGATGTGGCCGCCGAAGTTAAAAAACTAAAAGAGCAAAAAATTACCGGCCTTATTATCGACCTGCAATACAACGGCGGCGGCTCTATGGATGAAGCGGTGCGCATGGCCGGTATGTTTATAAACTTTGGGCCCATAAGCATCCTTACCGATAAGCAGATGAAATACAACACCCTGCGCGATTACAACCGCGGCATGCTGTATGATGGCCCTATGGTGGTGCTTGTAAACGGGCTTACGGCTTCGGCAAGCGAGTTTTTTGCCGGGGTAATGCAGGACTATAACCGCGCCGTAATTGTGGGCAGCCCTACCCTGGGCAAAGCCTCTATGCAAACTATAATGCCACTGGATGAAAAAGAGCAAAGCGATTTTATAAAAATCACTGTAGACCGTTTTTATAGGGTAAACGGGAAAAGCAGCCAGTATACAGGCATTATACCTGATGTAAAACTGCCCATGCTGTTTAGCGACATTATGCCCAGGGAAAGCAAGATGGCCAATGCCCTGCTTAATGATACTATTGATGTAAAACTGCGTTACAGCAAGCTCCCGGTACTGCCTATAAAAAACGCGGTATCGCAAAGCGAGGGGCGTATAAAGGCAAATGCGTCCTTTACCGCTATAAACAGTCTTAACCAGCGCGTTAATGTATTGTATAATGCCGACAAAAAGCCCCTGCCCATAACATTTAGCAATGTATTTGATGACGTGCACAGTACCGATAGCCTCTACAAAGATGTAAAGGATGTAATGGATACCGAAAGCACTTTAGGCGTATCGGGTACGTATAATGCACTGGGTACTGACGAATATGTAAAAACAGTAAACGAATATAAGATTAAAAACATAAAGCGCGACCCTTATATACTGGAAGGCATGAAGATATTACTGGACCTTTCGGCAGGAAAAGACAGGTAATAATACGCACCCCGTAGCAGGCAAAAAAGCCTTCCCGCTAAAAGCGAAGAAGGCCCCGTTAACAAATACAAAACGTACTATAGTAAACTGCTGAAATGCTCCCCTGTGCCGATATGTGTAAGACCCTACCACTTGGTCTTCATTAAAAGATTATATGTTGAAAAGCAAAGGTTTCGATTTTTTGTTTTCGCTAAAAAGAAATCGCTGTGGCAATTTAAGAGATAAATGGCTTAGGGGTGATTCCTGTTTATTTTAATGTCTCCGTATTCAGATTTTACATATACCTTACAAGCGCCGCTGCCTGTATTGCTGCTGCCTTTATAATGTGCCGAAGAATCTTTATCTGATTTTTCGGAAAACTTGAGGTTTTCCTGCCCTGAGAGACTACCATAATCAAGCTCAAACTCAAAAGTAAACCGTGCGGCATCGGCAAATGCGAGTTTTGTGGTACCATAAGTACTGTTAACCACTACACTCCTTGCCGATGCAGCTATTTCCTTTACAGTCACATCGCCGTATTCTGTTTTTATGTTGAGCAGGTCGTCAACGTGGCCTACTTTAAGGGCGGTATAATCGGCTCTTACATTTACCTTATCTGCGTTGCCTATGGTAAGCTCGCTATAGTCAAGGCCCATATTTACATCGCCGGCATTATCTATGGTTACCTCAGAATAATCGGCACTGGCGGTAAGCATGCCTAATTTTACAATATAAATACCGCTGTATTGCATCTTTATTTTGGCCGCTTTTATATACCCTATCCTCGATGCATCACAGTACTGTAAATTTATGGTATTGTTTTCGGCATTTGCCTCATCAATAGTAAGGCTACCGTACTGGCAGTCTATGTTCATGCCACCGTTTATCCTGCCCAGCTTTATGCCGCCATACTGGTTGCCTACGCCCAGAGTACCGTTCCTGGGGATTTTTATGGTATAGTTAATTTCCATATTAATATTCATCCCACGGAAATTGCCTATTTTAGTAAACGCTTTTACAAGCTCTCTGGTTGCCTCAAATTCTACATCAAGGCTGTTAAACCTTTTCAGCACATTGTCTTCGTTATTGCCGCTTACGGTTATTACAACTTCAATTTCGGTACGGTCTTCATCCCAGGGGGTTATAACAATATTACCATATTTATTACCCACCTGTAGCCCGGCGTTGTTGTTTACCGTATATGACTTAGATATTTTCCGCTCTTTTATATATTTCCCTTTAGGTATGCCCGCAGTTGCCAGCGTAGGCATCAAGAGCAGTATAATTAAGTAGTTAACTATTATTTTCATGGTAGTTATTTTTAATTTTTTTGATGTTTTCAATTTGTGTCAATACGTCTTCCAGGAATGATATCCGTGTTTGCAGGTTGGTTATCATCGCATGGATTATCTTTTTGTTTTCGCCTTTTTTCATAAGTTCGTCTTCCAGACGGGCGTAGTCTTTATCCAGCTCATCCATACGCTGCAGGGCATCGTGCACCAGCGTCTTGGTTTCCGGGCTGTTTTCTTTTTGTACTTTGGCCAGCTCCTTGTTTATAACCATGGTAAAGTACTGCTGCGCCTCCCGGTTTTTCGGAGACAGCTTGTTTGCCGCCAGGCCGTTTTCCATACCATTATTGTATACAGTAACAAAGCCTATCATCATAATAACCACTGCCGCCACAGAAGCCGCTATACCCATAAACCCAAACTTCTTTTTCTTTTTACCGTCAAGGCGGTCCATAAAGCGGTTGTGGTGCCCCAATGCAGGTTCTGCGGTATCCCACTGTCCGTTAAATCCTTCAAACAAACCGTCTAAACGGTCTTTTTCCTCTTCTGTCATAGTCCTTTCAGTTTTTTTAGCAGGCTTTCTTTTGCCCGGCTTATCGTTGTGCGGCAATTGCCCGCGGTAATATTAAGTATTTCGCAAATTTCCTCCTGGTCATAACCTTCTATATACAGCAGGGTAAGTATAAGGCGGTAACTCTCTTTAAGGCTTTGTATTGCGGCGCCTACCTGTTGCAGCTGCAGCTGCTGAAAATCTATTTTTACCTCTTCCAGGTACCCATCGTCCTCAACCTTATATAAAACATCGTCCAGCGGGTCTGCAGCCGCGCGGTTAATCTTCTTATAACTGTCAAGGCTGTGGTTAAGCACAATCTTTTTTAACCAGGCCCCAAACGTAACCTCACCCTTAAAAGATGCAATTTTTGTAAAAGCCTTTAAAAAAGCTTCCTGCATTACATCTTCGGCCCAGTGGCTATCTTTTACTATGCGCAGTGCCGTGTTGTACATGGGCTTATAATAGCGGTTATACACCTCAAACTGGGCATTGCGGTTGCCCTCCCTGCACAGGGCAACTAAGTGGTCGATATTCTGGTTGGGTTCAGCCAATGCGTTGTAACTTGGTTTTTATATAATGACTGCCGCTTTTGTGATATGTTACAGTTATAGTATAAAAATTATTTCCTAAAGTTAACATTTTCCCATATATGTAACCCGGATATGGCAGTATAGAACAGATTGCAGTATCTTTACTGTAAGAAAAACAATCTTAATTAACTATAGGAAACATGAAAAAACTACTACTTATTGCCGGCCTTCTTGCAGCTAACTTTGCAGGTGCACAGGCTTTTACAGGAAAAGGGGACGCAAAATTAAATATAGGCGCTAACATCCAGGACCATGCAACAGGCATCACCGCCACGGCGGATTTTGGCATTGGGCCTAACCTCTCTTATGGCTTTTCAGCCACTTACCTGTTAGGTACAGATGATATATTAGGCGAGAAAGCCGAATTTGGCGACAGGGCCGATATTAAAGCCCGGATTAATGCCAACATAGGCAACGTAATAGGCATTAGCGAGAAGTTTGACGTTTACCCCGGCCTTGACCTGGGCCTGCGTAACTTTGGCGGGCACGTAGGGGCACGCTACTTCTTTACCGACGGGTTTGGTTTATATACCGAAGCTGGTTTTCCTATCGCTAAGTACGACAGCGATGTTGTAGGGTTTGACCATTACAACAACCAGTTTGTATGGCAAATAGGTGCTTCGTTTAATTTCTAGACGCTACTATATATATAAACAATAAAGCCATCTTTACGGATGGCTTTATTGTTTATATATAATACATTTCATTCAGATTATTAACCATGAGTAGAGCTCAATTCTTAATTCTAAAATCTAAAATGATTACTCCTCCATAGTATGGTATACGTTCATCACGTCGTCATCCTCTTCTATTTTCTCCAGTAGCTTTTCTACATCGGCTACTTCGGCCTCGGTAAGTTTTTTAGTAACCTGCGGAATCCTTTCAAAGCCTGAGGAAAGTATTTCTATACCCCTATTTTCAAGTTCCTTCTGGATGGCACCAAAGCTGCCGAAAGGCCCGTACATCAATATACCGTCTTCATCGGCAAAGATTTCCTCTACGCCAAAGTCAATCATTTCCAGCTCCAGCTCATCTACATCCTGGCCTTCAGCGGGTATGCGGAAATTGCAGGTATGGTCAAACATAAACTCTACCGAACCCTGTGTGCCCAGGGCGCCGTTGCACTTATTAAAATAACTGCGTATGTTAGCCACCGTGCGGTTGTTATTATCAGTGGCGGTTTCTATAAGTATGGCAATGCCGTGCGGCGCGTAGCCTTCAAAAAGTACTTCTTTAAAGTTAGCGGTATCTTTGTCCGATGCTTTTTTAATAGCACGCTCTACATTATCCTTAGGCATGTTTGCCGCTTTGGCATTTTGTATTACCGCGCGCAGCCTTGAGTTGGTCTCGGCGTTAGGCCCGCCTTCCTTTACGGCCATTACAATATCCTTGCCTATGCGTGTAAACGTTTTGGCCATGGCCGACCAACGCTTCATTTTCCGTGCTTTCCTGAATTCAAACGCTCTTCCCATTGCTAATTGTATATATTTTGGATGCACAAAAATAGGATTATTCGTTTGTTTTTGCAAAAACAAATACTAACTGATTTTTTTGCCCGTTGCAGTAAGATAAACAAGTGGTTATAATACCATCTGAAAAAAATTATAAACACCGCACAATAAAAAAACGGCAATTACAGTTATTTAACTATAAAAATAGTTGGTAAACTAAAAAAATAGTTTTAGCTTTGAAATACTAAATAAAACGGAGATGCAAAAGTTGACAAATAAAGAGGAAGAAGTAATGCACATATTATGGAAGCTGGAAAAAGCTTTTGTAAAAGATGTGCTGGCAGAAGTTAAAGACGACAAGCCACATTATAATACCTACAGCACAATTATACGCAACCTTGAGGACAAGGGCTATGTAGGCCATACCGCCTTTGGCAATACCCACCAGTACTTCCCTGTAATAACTAAGGAAGAGTACCGCACCGGCTTTATGAGCAACGCGATTGAAAATTACTTTGGCAACTCATACAAAAGCATGGTATCATTCTTTGCCCGCGAAGAAAAAATAAGCGCCGAAGAGCTCCGTGAAATACTCGACATGATAGAAAAAAGGAAATAATATGGATACGTTACTACTGTATGCACTAAAGTCTTCTGCCTTGCTGGCGCTATTTTACCTGGCGTACCAGCTGCTCAAAAAGGAAACTTTTTTTAACGCAAACCGGGTGTTCCTGCTTATGGGCCTTATAAGCGCTACCCTGCTACCGCTTGCTGTGTTTACTAAAACAATCTGGGTAACCCCCCGGCCGCAACAGCCGCTTAGTAATGCCGATATGGCACTACTTATGGCCGCTATGAAAAACAAGTCCGCGCAACCTGATTTTCAGCTAAACTGGCTGTATATAGTACTCGGTATATATGTGGCAGGTATGCTGTTCTTTGGCATAAAACTTTTGGCAGACATTTACAAAGTCCGCGCCATGGTAAAGGGAAAAAATCTTGTCCGCCAGGAGCGCTACAAGCTGGTAGACTCACATGATGTGGAAGCGCCATTTTCATTCTTTAACTATATTGTTTATAATTCTAACGCCCTGCAACCGCAGGAGCTGGAAAGCATTATAAGCCACGAAAAGGTGCACAGCCGCCAGAAGCATTCGGTAGACATGCTTGCTGCACAGGCCTACTGCATACTCTTTTGGTTTAACCCTGTTGCCTGGCTGTACCGCAAGGCCATCTCGCAAAACCTGGAGTTTATTGCCGATGCCGAAGCTGCCATACAGGTAACCGACCGTACTGCCTACCAGAAAACCATGCTGCGCCTATCGGTACAGCCACAACAAATTGCAATCATCAATCACTTTTATCAATCATTAATCAAAAAACGAATCGTTATGCTGAACAAACAAAGATCGCATCGGCGCAACTCATGGAAGTTTGCCGTAGTGCTGCCCCTGCTGGCCGCCTTTATGATGGCCTTTCAGGTAAAAACCGTGGCCCGCGAAAAAACAGGCACAAAAACAATTACCCAAACGGGGGATGCAAAAGCAAAAGAGGTGGAAACGCTGGAAATTACTAAAGACACCGGAGATGACATCCTTAAAAAATACCAGGATGAACTATCGGCCCACGGTGCCGAGGCAAGCTTTACTAACGTAAACCGCAATGAGCAGGGTGAAATAACGGGCATACGTATTGAGGTAAAAGGTAACGATATAAACCGCCTGTATGATATAGACGGTACCGAGCCAATAACTACCATTTACATTACCGTTGTAAAACAAAGCGATGCCATTAAAGAGATACATATTAGCCCATCAGCGCCAAAAACCAGCAAATATCTTAGCGACTCCGGCGATTACCTGACAAGAGGCGATACCGTAATTGTAACGAAAAGAAAGGTAATAACAAGCCCTGCCTCACCGCTCACGCCGTTAGATCCGCTGGCGCCGTTAAGTGCTGCCGCACCCCCTGCTAAAATGGGTTACAGCAGTGGTAACGGGCAAAACATAGCCATGAACACTAGTGACAATACCCTTATAGTTGTTAACGGTGTAAAACAGCAGAAAGGCGAGCCCGTATACATTCCGCATGGCCAGGACATAAGCGCTGTAAACGTTATTAAAGGCAAAGATGCTAAAAAGAAATACGGCAAAGAGGCTAAAGACGGTGCCATAGAAATAACTACAGCCGGGCCTCAAAACGGCCATGTTATGGTAGTGAGGCCCGACAAAGCGTTTACTTTTGAATATGATGCACCTATGGTAACAGAAAACAGCTTTAGCTGGAGCACCGGTGAAATGCCCGACTTTGATTTTGAAATTAACGCCGATAATATCCGCGCGACTATGGATATGGTATTGAAAAATAAAATGGAAATAGATATGCAGATGGATACAGACCAAAATATTATTATGCTGGATGCCAATGCCGATGCTATGACAAAAGCAGGAAAAATACTTGAGGAAAATGCAAAGAGGCTGCAAAGCCTGAAGTCGCGGGAAGATATGGAACAAGCAAGGGAAGAAATAAAAAAGGCACGTGCAGATATGATGAGGGCCCGCGATGAAATAATGAAAGAGCACCAGCAAATAATAAAAGAACATCAGCAAATACTTAAGGAGCACGAAAAAGCAACGCAAAAGGCTAAAGCGGCAAAGGCAACACGCAAAGCATAATTTAATTTATTAGGAGTTAGTTAAACCAATAAATAACAATTATTTATGAAAGAAGGCAGTACATATAATGCTGCCTTTTCTTAAATTTGTGGTATACCAAAAACGGATTTTATGTTTAAGATACTCGCAAAAATAAATAAAGCACTGCTGCCCAATTATACAAAGCAGCAACTCGACCTTGCCAAAGCCACTAAATTGCAAAAAGCAATAATTGCATGGAAATACTGGGTAACAACACATGCGGTTGATTAAACATTAGTTTATGTAATGCATTTGGTAAAAATCAACCCATTTGTAAGAATATTTATAAAGAATTGACCCTTAAAGGCATCTTGTTTTCTTTTGATTTCCGTAACAATCAGTAAGATTTAATGACTGTTTTTCAATAAAACAAAACAAATCTTAAGATTTACCTAATTAACAAATTATTTAAATCCCAAACAATATAAATAACGTATATTTGCAGTAATAAGTTTTTTTCACAAAACTTAATTGGTTGGTTGGTTTGAAATGCCTCCCGTCTTGGGGGGCATTTTATTTTTCACGCCACTGGTAATTTCTTCGCCACACTACAGTTTTTATTCAAATATTATCATTTAATCGATTAAATTAGCTGTTCACCGATTATCTCGCTAACTATTCTTAAATATTACTGAACTATTTTACATTAGATATGGAAATAGAGCTTCGAACCCTCATTTTCAAAAAATTCTTAAGCGCCTTCACAGAGGGTGCTTATTTTTTTATAATATATCCGCTCGTCGACACTTAAACGCCATTCAACGTATTAAACAGTCTGTTTACCTAAAGCAGGGCATTTAGCGCTGCATAAAGCCTTAAATTTGCAGTGTTACCTTTCTGCGGAAAGAATAACATTGGTTGGTTGGTTTGAAATGCCCCTTATTACTAAGGGGCATTTTGTCTTTATAAACAACCGTCTTCATTTTAACCATCCCCCAAAAAACACTACTTTTGAGCAAAATTTAAAACACTATGGCAACAAACAGGACGTTTACAATGATTAAGCCGGATGCGGTTGAAAACGGGCACATCGGCGGAATACTTAACATGATAACCGAAGCGGGCTTCCGTATCGTTTCACTGAAGCTTACACAGCTTACCGTTGCCGATGCACAGGCATTTTATGCTGTACACAGCGAGCGCCCGTTTTATGACGGACTGGTTAGCTTTATGTCGCGCGGGCCTATTGTAGCCGCCATTCTTGAAAAAGAAAATGCCGTACAGGATTTCCGTACGCTTATAGGAGCTACAAACCCGGCTGATGCTGCCGAAGGTACCATCCGTAAAAAATATGCCACTTCAGTGGGGGAAAATGCCGTGCACGGTTCAGACAGCGATGAAAACGCTGCAATAGAGGGCGCATTCCACTTTTCAGGCCGCGAACAATTTTAATAAAAATCTAAGCTGCTAAGACAAAAAAGCCATACGAGAATATGGCTTTTTTGTATCTCCTTAATCCTTTACGTTATAGAACTTAATTCGAATAGTAAAGATTTGGTTCATCATTCTCTCCTACTGGCTGACGCTTTCCTGATGGGCCATTACTCTATCATATAGAAATACCATCAAAAATAAAAAACCGCCCCAATTAAGTATTGAGACGGCTTCATATTTTAATTTTTACTAATACTGTTAATCAAGAAGGAACATCCTGCCCAGTTTATCGCTCTTTTTCCTAGACGAATAAATAATATACTCGTTGTCGGTTTTAGAGTAGTTTACCCCAGGACGAATAACCAATTCATTTTTAACAACTTCTTCAGGGTCTTTACGGGTAATTTTACCGTCTTTTCCAAAAATGAATAATGATGGCACCGCATTGTTATAATTGCCCATAGATTTTATTTCCTCAATATCGGTAATACCCTTATTTTTTACGTTGTCATTAATCAGGATACTTAGTTCACCGTTCTTATAAATAGGCAATGCCCCAAGATACTCCGGGCCTTTGCCCATTTGCAGTAGCGGTATCATTACCGTGCCGCCCACAGCAAAACCATTGCTTACACCTCCAAAACCCAAGCCTAATGACATTGTAGTTACAGATGCAGCCTGTTCTTTTGGTAATACATTACTCCACTCGTGGGTACCGTCCGGCGCAAGGGAGGTAACAATAATTTCGTTCTTAATGTAGGTTACCGGGGTAAAGGCCAGCGGCCCGATGCCCGATGACTGCCCTATTACTACTAGCTGGTATTCTGAAACCATAATCATACCACCATCTTCACGCCCTATAATCTGGATAATGTTATATAAAGGTGGTACATCTTTACCTTTCTTCGCCCTGCGTTCGCCAAGCAGCTTTACGCGTGTAGGCATATCAAGATCATTAAACTTAACATTAGTAACGCTGTTATCTTTCATGTTAACGGTAGCAGCATACACGCCCTTTAGCTCTTTGTTGCTACGGCCACTTTCGCGTACGCTTGAATAAAAGCCCATAAGATGCAGTATATCGCCTGACGGCACTATCTTGCAGTTTATAGGTGACTGGTCTTTAACATCTATGTTTATTACCTCTTTCGTATAGTTTTTTGCACTCTTGTAGGCATGTATTTCAAAACGCTCAACACGTTCTTTTTTCTTATTATCGCGGTAACCCTCATTTATTACTACATATACATCATCATTAAGCCCAGCCTGAAAATCAGGGATATAAAACTCATAATCCTTATGATTATCGTCAAACTTTACCTTTTCGGTAGTACTGAAGATGGCCTTAAGGTTATCATCAAAAAGCTTAATATCATACTTTACGGCATCTTCCTTATCAAAGCGCGAAGCGTGCATTACCAGCAGGCCGTTCTCATCCTGGGTTTTACGGAAATAGAAACCACCGCGGGCGCTTTTCTTTTCTACTTCACTTTTAAACAGCACTACACCATCCTTGCTTAGTTTTCCTTCTTCAGACAATGGTGTGGCTACCAGGTTAAATATTTTTTCTTTTTTGTTATATACACTGCCTACCACATACAGCTTACCGTTTAGCAGGTACAGGTTTTCAAACTCAACTTCCTTGTCATTAAGGTCAGGAATGATAATTTCATGCGACGACTTTTGTGCCATCGTGCCACTATCAAATATTTTAAGCATATAGGTATCTTTACCTTTAATGGCAAGGCCGTAAATTTTTCCGTTAGCCTCGCCGGTAATGTCTACCAGTTTTTGCTTATCGTCAGGAAGTTCCTGCCCGTAAGTAACGTTTATCTTATCAATTTTGTTTTGAGCCATTAATGGCGCAATACCGCTAAATAGCAATGCAGCTGCTACAAATTTTTTTCATCGGTTGGTACTTATCTATTTTGGTGCGATAATACAAAAAAGCCTCCTGATATTAACAAAATGTTAAAAGAAATTTTTATCCGTTAATCACTTTTTCCTGCTGGCTGATACTCTCCTGGTGAATGGCTTTAAAAATATCTATAATAAAGTCTTTACCCAGGCCTTTTTCAGTACCCTGTGCTGTCATTTTGTCGAGTATCTCATTCCAGCGTTTGTTTTGCAATACCGCTACGTTAAACTCTTTTTTTAACGCACCTATCTGCCCGGCTACCTGCATGCGTTTGCCCAGTATCTCTATTATCTTATTGTCATATTCGTCTATATTCATGCGCAGGCCTGCCATTTTTTTGTCGTAGTCGGCATCCGTGCCTACTTCTTTACGCACGCGCAGGTCTTCAAAAATCTGCTTTAGTTTCGTAGGTGTTACCTGCTGCGCCGCATCGCTCCAGGCGTTTTCCGGGTCTATGTGCGTTTCTATGATAAGCCCATCGTAATTTAGGTCGAGCGCCTGCTGGCTCACTTCCTGTATCATGTCGCGGCGGCCGGTAATGTGGCTCGGGTCGCATATAAGCGGCAGGTCGGGGAACTTGTTCTGAAGTTCAATAGCCAGCTGCCACTCCGGTATGTTACGGTACTTGGTTTTTTCGTATGTACTAAAGCCACGGTGTATAGCGCCAAGCTTTTTAATACCGGCATTGTACAGGCGTTCTACGCCACCCAGCCACAGGGCAAGGTCAGGGTTTACCGGGTTTTTAACCAGTACAATTTTATCCGTGCCCGCAAGCGCATCGGCTATTTCCTGCACCGCAAAAGGATTTACGGTAGTTCGTGCGCCTATCCACAGCACGTCGATGTCATGCTCAAGTGCAAGCTTTACATGGGTAGCGTTGGCTACTTCGGTTGCCATTAATAAACCCGTTTCAGCTCTTGCTTTTTGCAGCCACTTCAGGCCTATTGCGCCCACACCCTCAAACCCTCCCGGACGGGTGCGCGGCTTCCAGATACCTGCGCGGTAAATACTCACGTCGCTGTCTTTAAGCTCGTGGGCTATTTTTAACACCTGTTCTTCGGTCTCGGCGCTGCACGGGCCGGCAATTACCAGTGGGTGGTCTAATTTAAAATCGTCTAACCAGGTGCGTAGTGCGGGGGTATTTTCCATAACTATTATATTTTGTATTTTCTATTCTATTTATTATTCTGCAGCTGCGATCTGAACACTGCAAACTGGCTCTTATTTTATCCCGTTCAGTATATTCTTAATCCTGTTTGTATTTTCCATTTCCTGGAATATCCCATCAAAATCTTCTTTTTCCAGCAGCTGCTGAAAGTTCTGCAAATTGGCTATGTACAGCCGCAGTGCTTCACTTACATTAGCTTTATTTTCGCTGAAGATGCTTGCCCAAGTTGTGGGCGAACTTTTGGCGAGCCGTACCGTACTGGCAAAACCACTGCCCGCCATGTCAAAAATATCGCGCTCGTCTTTCTCTTTTTCAATAACCGTTTTACCCAGCATGAACGCGCTGATGTGCGACAGGTGTGAAACATAGGCAATATGTGTATCGTGCGACACCGGGTCCATATAGCGGATGCGCATGCCGATGGACTTAAACAGCTCCAGCGCTTTTTCCTGCAGCTTAAAGGCGGTGCGCTCTACTTCGCAGATGATATTCGTTTTGCCGTCAAACAGCCCATGTACGGCGGCTGACGGGCCGCTAAATTCCGTTCCCGCTATGGGGTGTGTGGCAATATAATTACGCCTGCGCGGATGGTGCTCTACCGCCTTGCAAATGGCTGCCTTGGTAGAACCGGCATCAAAAACGATGGCATCTTCTTTCACCTTATCAAGCACCTGCGGCAGCACAGTAGCAATGTTGTTAACCGGAATGGCCAGGATAACCCAGTCGGCTACCGCAATATCATCGGTAGTAGCCGCATGCTGTATAACGCCCAGCAGCAGCGCTTCTTCCACGTGCTTATCGCTCGCATCAATACCCGACATCTTAGCCTCCGGAAACACCTTTTTGATATCCAGCGCCAGCGAACCGCCTATTAATCCTAATCCTATTATGAGTACGTTCATTTTTTAGTTGTTGGTTGTCGGTTGCTGGTTGTTGGGTCACAACTTTACAACGTTCAACATTATAACTTTTTCAACTTAATTAAAATCTGGCAATAGCTTCTGTAATTACCTCTTCCGGTGCGCAGAGTGAAAACCTAACATAGCCCTCCCCCGCGCTGCCAAATACCGTACCCGGCGTAAGGAAAATGTGCTTATCATACAGTATGCTATCGACATAAGCCTCAGCATTATCTATTCCTGCAGGCAGTTTTGCCCAAACGAACAGCCCGGCGGTATCACGGTTGTAGGTGCAGCCAAGGTTATCGGCCAATGTAAAGATAAGTTCGCGCCTATTGCTGTAGGTATAGTTAAGTTTTTGAAACCATTCCGCGCCGCTGTTCAGTGCGACAATGGCGCCTTTTTGTATGCCATAAAACATACCGCTGTCCATATTGCTTTTTACCTTCAGTACTGCGTCTATCAGCGTGGCGTTGCCGCTGACCATGCCCACGCGCCAACCGGCCATATTAAAGGTTTTGCTGAGCGAGTTGAGTTCCAACGCCACATCTTTAGCGCCTTCTGCCTGGAAGATGGAGAACTGGGCATCATTCAGCACAAAACTGTAAGGGTTGTCATTTACCAATAGTATATTGTGCTTCTTTGCAAAATCAACCAGCTTTTGGAACATCGCTTTGCTGCCCTTAGCTCCGGTAGGCATGTGCGGGTAGTTAACCCACATAATTTTCACACCGGTTAAATCCTGTCGCTCTAAAGCTGTAAAATCAGGCTCCCAGTTGTTGGCTTCCGCCAAATTATAAAACACCGGCTCAGCGCCTACCAGCTTTGTCGCCGATGTATAAGTCGGGTACCCGGGATTAGGAATCAGTACTTTGTTGCCTTCATTTAAAAATGCCATGCTGATGTGCATAATACCCTCTTTGCTGCCCATAAGTGGCAGTATTTCGTTAGCCGGGTTAAGGCCTACGCCAAAGTGCCTTTGGTAAAAACCGGCAATGGCGTCGCGCAGTTCCGGCAACCCCTGGTAGCTTTGGTATTCGTGTGCCTTCGTATCAGCAAATGAATTAGATATGGCATCTAAAACTTCCCGCGACGGCGGTAAATCAGGGCTGCCGATGCCCATGTTTATTACCTTTTTACCGTCTGCAACCATCTGGCGTATTTCCCTCAGCTTCCCCGAGAAGTAGTATTCTTTTACTTCATCAAGGCGTTTTGCAGGTGCTATCATTGTTGTCCTTTTTTATATTCGCCAAGTACTTTAAACTCGGTTGTCATTAGTTCCAGTATCGTTTTTGCCTTTGCATAATGCTTGTATTTTTCAAACACCACATCCACAAAAAACGAGTATTTAAAGGGTGTCTCTGCTATTGGCATGCTCTGTATCTTGGTCAGGTTCAGCTTGCAGTTGTTCATCACATTTAGGACCGTGGCCAGGCTGCCGGGGGTATCATCGAGTACAAATTTTACCGATGCCTTGTCGATTTCCTCTGCCGGAAGCACGCTGTTGTGCGTCTTCACAATTACAAAGCGCGTCTGGTTGTTTTTTATATTATGGATGGCTTCTTCCAACACATCGAGCCCAAACAATTCAGCCGCCATACCGCTGCCTATCGCGGCAATCCCCGTAAGGTTATTTTCGCGGATATAGCGTGCGCTTTCGGCGGTATCGGCGCTTTCTACCAATTTAATATGCGGGTGTTTTGCAAAGAAATTAGTACACTGCAGCAGCGCCATGGGGTGCGAATGTATCTCAGTTATACCAGCCAGTTTCTGCCCCGGCAGCGCCATAAGGTTCATGCTGATATTAAGGTAATGCTCGCCGATGATGTGCAGGTTGTTGTTATCAATAAGCGCGTAGTTAGGGATAATGCTACCCGCAATGGAATTTTCCAGCGCCATAATGCCCAGTCCCGCTTCTTTGGTTACCAGGCTCTGTACCACGGCAGGGAACGACATACACTCCTCCAGCGGGGCATCGGCGCCAAACCATTCCCCCGCCACCTGGTGGTGAAAGCTGCCCTTAATGCCCTGTATGGCTATTTTTGTATCTACCGCTGTAATCATTTCTGTATGTATTGTTTTCATTTCAGGCAAAAAAAAATCCCGACTTTCATCGGGATTATATTTGGTGTTTGTTGTATCATATTTTGCTACACAGCCATATAACCCCTCTCCTCTTTCCAGAAGAAATAAAAATAGGTGCTATAAAAAGAAAGGTTGTGCATTACTTTGTTATTTTACTTGATGCTAATGTAGGAATTATTTCAATACGTGCAAGTGATTTTTAACTTTTTTGAGGAAAATTGGCTGATAGTTCTCTCCCCCGACCCCTCTCCAAAGGAGAGGGGCCAACGGACGGGTACAGTTTGGTTAGAAAACATCTCCAAATTACATAATAATACACAGTCAAAACCAAGAGTGTAGCTACCCCCTCTCTCTTAGAGGGGTCGGGGATGAGGACAACCAAAAAATCTCTATCTTTCCAAAAATTAAATCCATTCCCATGGTTCTATTAATACAATGCACCGACCGACAAGGCCTTGTGGCTACTATAGCTAATGTATTGGCTCATTATTCGCTTAATATTACCACCTTGCGCGAGTTTGTCGATACCGAGAACAACCGGTTTTTTGCGCGTTTTGTATGCGAAGGTGGAGCTGATTTTGAGTCGATTAAAACCGATCTTGTAACCGCCCTGCCCAGCGATGCCGCAGTTGTTATAAACCCGAACCCCAATAAAAAGATAGTAGTAATGGTTACCAAAGAATACCACTGCCTGAGCGACATACTGGTGCGCAACCACTTTAACACGCTGGGCGCCACGGTAGAATGTGTAATAGGCAACCACCCAGACCTTGCTGACTTGTGCGCCCGCTTTTCAGTGCCGTTTCATTACATTTCGCACGAAGAAAAGACTAAAGAGGAGTTTGAGGGCGAATTAATGAACACCATAAACAACTGCATATTTGATTATATTGTACTGGCAAAATTCATGCGGATACTCTCCCCTGCTTTTGTAGCGGCCTACCCGATGAAAACCGTAAACATACACCACTCTTTCTTGCCTGCTTTTATTGGGTCAAACCCCTACCGCAAGGCATTTGAACGCGGCGTAAAACTCATAGGCGCCACCGCCCACTTTGTTACCGACAGCCTTGATGAAGGCCCCATCATCGCCCAGGAAACCATACACGTAAACCATACCTTTACCCCTGCCGATATGGTTAAGGCAGGTAAAGAAATAGAAAAATCGGTACTGGCAAAAGCGTTGCAATTAGTATTGCAGGACCGCGTGTTTGTATACCATAATAAAACGGTTGTTTTTGAGAATTAAACAAATATAATGAGGGCTGTCTGAATTTAGGCAGCCCCCATTATTATTCCTTTTTATGTCCTGGTTCATATATCAGCCTCAGGAATGTGCTGAGCCGCTCGTTTTCACGGTTAACCGGTATACCGGTTGCAATGCCTATCAACAGGTTATCAGCTATGCTAACCCTCATTTGCGGCCTTATGGTCATATCAAAATCCTGTCCCACCACTTCTTTGTTAAACTCTATACCTATAAAATTGCGGGTACCGGGTATCATGTAATGAATGTTTGTATTTATTTGCCACGCTGTGTGCATCGCACTGCTTTCAAAATGATGAATAAACTGCGGACCCGTATAGATAAGCGTATGGAAGTTTTGCCCCCAGCGCTTTGCAGCTACAAAAAAAGGGTTGTACACATTTCCGGTGAAGATACGGGCGTTTTGATAACGGTTAAATTCAGTCAATTCAAATTCCTGAATGTAGCCCACTGCTAACGAAGTACTCGCCTTTTCTGAAACAAAAAATGAATACTGTATGGCCATTTTAAGGCTGTTGAGCTTACTGCCCGGTGCTGCACCCTCCCCGGGGTAATACATGCTAAAAGGCAATTCTACTTCAAGTCCAAGACGGTCTGCAGGCGCCCATTCGTATTCTACAAGGGCTATATATTCATCATAGGTACTTTTATCGGTAAGCCCCATACCTACATTCCATTCCCTCTCCCCTTTACGGGCACCCAGGTCGCGAATAAGGTCAATATAGAGCGGTTCGGCGTGTAGTACCTTGGGTGGGCCTGCATCTTTTTCTACTTCTTTAATATAAAGGCTGTCTATAGAGCGGTTTTCTTCTGCTTCGGTCTGTGCCATAGCAATATGGGCTGTTAGTAATAACAGCATTGATAAAAATTTACGGATCATTTACTTAATTTGTTACGTCAATACATAATAATTATCGCTACCCCGATACAAGAGGGCAGCAATGGCTATTCACTAATAACAAATTAAGCTTCGGGTGGAGGGGAATTAATTTCGGCCATTATATCCTTATGCGTTTGAAGCAACACTATAATGGGCTGTTTTTTAAAAGTAAGAATGTATTTTTTTGGCGCAGGCTTAGCCATCGGTACAAGGTAAAAGTCTATTGAAAGCGTCTTTTTTATCGAAAAACCCTCATCACAATCATTATCATCATATTCGGCTATGGCGTCATCATAACCAAATACTTTTTCAATTGCTATCTCTAAAAAACTTTCCTGCTTATTGATACTAAGGTTTTCAGCAACGCCAACGGGGCCGTTATCTGCCGGATCAGCACTGATATTAAACAGATATACCGCCATAAGTGCCGCAATGCAACGAAATATGGCAGTATACCTGAAGTGTTTTAACATGCTGGTGCTGGTAAAATTATATTTTGAAAACGAAAGCGTATACCCTAAAATTGCAAGGCTACTCAAATATTATATGAAAAACTACCGATACTAAAGTGCAAAGGCTGTTTTTACTTTCTCTACATAGTCTAACTTTTCCCATGTAAATAATTCTACCTCAAGGGTTTTTACCTCACCGCCAGGAGATGTAAACGTTTTGGTAACCACTTCCGGCGTGCGGCCCATATGGCCGTAAGCGGCGGTTTCACTGTATATAGGGTTACGCAGCTTTAGGCGCTGCTCTATAAAGTAAGGGCGCATATCAAAAATAGCCTCTACTTTTTTAGCAATTTCGCCATCGGTAAGATTTATTTTAGATGTGCCATAGGTATTAATATAAATACCCATAGGCTGCGCTACACCAATGGCATACGACACCTGTACCAGTATCTCATCGGCTATGCCGGCAGCCACTAAGTTTTTTGCAATATGGCGGGTAGCATAAGCAGCGCTGCGGTCTACCTTGCTGGGGTCTTTACCGCTAAACGCACCACCACCGTGGGCACCTTTACCACCATAGGTATCTACAATAATTTTACGCCCGGTAAGCCCGGTATCTCCATGCGGGCCGCCTATTACAAACTTGCCCGTAGGATTAATGTGGTACTGGATTTCATCATTAAACAAGTGCGCGTACTGCGGGTTGTCTTTTTTAATGCGGGGTATAAGTATATTAAGAATATCTTCTTTAATTTTTGCGAGCATGGCAGGCTCATCCGCAAAATCATCATGCTGTGTAGAAATCACGATAGCATCAATGCGCACCGGCTTGTTGTTATCGTCATACTCCAGCGTTACCTGGCTTTTAGCATCAGGGCGCAGGTAGGTAATTTCGCTGTTTTCACGGCGCAGTGCAGCAAGTTCCTGTAGCAGTTTGTGGCTCAGGTTAAGCGCCAGCGGCATATAATCCTCGGTCTCGTTTGTGGCATAGCCAAACATCATGCCCTGGTCGCCAGCGCCCTGCTCTTCTTTGCTGGCACGGTCTACACCCTGGTTAATGTCCTGGCTCTGCTCGTGTATGGCGCTAAGCACACCACATGAGTTGGCCTCAAACATATATTCGCTTTTTGTGTAGCCAATTTTACGTATTACCTCGCGTGCTATAGTTTGCACGTCAAGGTAAGTCTTGCTTTTTACCTCTCCCGCAAGTATTACCTGGCCTGTTGTAACAAGTGTTTCGCAGGCTACTTTACTCTCGGGATCAAAGGCTAAAAAGTTATCAATCAGCGCATCTGAAATCTGGTCAGCAACTTTGTCAGGGTGTCCTTCACTAACGGACTCTGACGTAAATAAATATGCCATAGTGTATAGTCTATAAATTTAGTAGGATATCGCTGTTGCAACGGGCTAAAGGGAGGGAAGTCCTGCTTTAGCATTATTTTACCGAGGTTGCAATCAGACAAATTTTTCCTCACAATTAATTCGGCTGCAAAGGTATAAACCTTATCGGAATAAAAAAACCGTTATGGCATTTTTAATTTTGGGTTAGCTGCTTAAAAATTGCTATTGATTATTTTTACTGATTATACACCGGTGATATTTCACAAAAAGGGTCCGGAACGCAAAGCTGTGCGGGAATAGCCTTTTGCGTGAAATTATTGTTTAAATTACTTTAAAGGTAGATAGCATCAATTTATCCCCGAAAACGTAATACTGTTAAATTTTGAAATTTTATTTGGTAAATAAAAAAATACTATCGAAGTTTGCTAAAGTAAAAATCGAAAACTTATGAACCTTACAATGTGCAAAATGTGCTGTATGATGTGGAAGACTTCCGCGGAACGCACTGTTGCCTAATTTTAAGTTTCTTAAAAATATACGCAAAGCCTTCCGCAACCCGGTAGGCTTTTTTGTTTTATCATGCTTCGACAAGAGCAGCACGACAAGGCACAAAAAGTTTAACTAACTCAAATGCCCGAACTTTTCCCCTCTCATTTGAGGGGCAAGAGGTGAGGATTAAAAAAGAACAAATGAAAAATTTCGCTAAAAATATGGTAATCTGTTGTTGTATGATGTGCATGTGCACACCGCAGCCCCGTTACCATAAGCGAAAGAGATAATCTTAGTATAGTTCGTTCAAACTATTCGCCCCTTTGGTAACTGTGCCAAAGGGGCTTTTTATTTTCTACAGCATCTTAGTTCGTTCAAATTCAAATAAAATCATTTAAAAATTAAAAATCATGAGTACACAAAAATTTTCAACAGCAGCACTACACGCAGGACACGATGTAACTAAAAACGGCGGAACACGTGCGGTGCCAATTTACCAGACCACATCATACGTTTTTAACAATTCAGAGCATGCGGCCAACTTATTTGGCCTTGCCGAGCCGGGCTTTATCTACACCCGCCTTAACAACCCTACTAACGATGTACTGGAGCAACGGCTTGCAGCCCTTGAAGGCGGAATTGCGGCGGTAGTAACGGCGTCGGGTACGGCGGCCATAGCCACCACCCTGCTCACACTGCTAAAAGCCGGCGACCACATTGTTGCCAGCAACAGCCTTTATGGCGGCACCTACAACCTGCTTAGCGTTACCCTGCCGCGCCTGGGCATTACCACCACCTTTGTAGATCCGGAAAACCCGCAAAACTTTAAAGATGCCGCACAGGAAAACACCCGCGCCTTTTTTGCGGAATCACTCGGCAACCCTAAGCTCGATGTGCTGGACCTTAAAGCCATTTCGGAAGAAGCCAAAGCCTTTAAAGTGCCCTTTATTGTAGATAATACCGTGGCTACCCCTTACCTGCTTAACCCTATTGAACACGGTGCAGACATTGTGATTCACTCCCTAACCAAGTACATAACCGGAAACGGCACATCATTAGGCGGCGTAATTATCGATGCCGGAAACTTCGACTGGAGCAGTGGCAAGTTCCCTGAGTTTACTGAGCCTTCTGCCGGATACCATGGGTTGGTGTACCATGAAGCGCTGGGCAACGCAGCCTTTATTGCAAAGGTGCGTATTGAAGGGTTAAGGGATTTTGGCGCGGCACTTAGTCCGTTTAACGCCTTCCAGACCATACAGGGCCTTGAAACGCTGGAAGTACGCATAGAAAAACACAGTAAAAATGCACAGGCATTGGCCGAATGGCTGCAAACCCGCGACGAGATAGCATGGGTAAACTACCCGGGATTAAAAACCAGCAAATATAACGCACTGGCCGAGCAATACCTGCCAAAAGGTAAAAGCGGCATTGTAACGTTTGGCCTGAAAGGCGGCTTTGAAGCGGCAAAAAAAGTAGCCGACGAAACCAAACTCTTCTCGCTATTGGCTAATATAGGCGATACCAAGTCACTCATCATCCACCCCGCAAGCACCACGCACCAGCAGCTAAGCGCAGAGCAGCAGGCAACTACCGGTGTAACACAGGATTTGATTCGCTTGTCAGTAGGCCTTGAGGATATTGAAGATTTAAAAGCCGATTTACAGGCGGTGTTTGAGAAGATTGGCGTATTGGTATAACCCTCACCCAGCCTAAAAGTCCTCTCCCCCGGCCCCTCTCCAAAGGAGAGGTTTGCGAGAGGGAAATAGAAATAATTGAAAGAGCATACTTTGTTTGTTTTTGGTGGTCAAACCGTCTCCGCCGGCTCATGCGGGGGCGGTTTATTTAAAAAAAAGAGAAATATGGCTGATTTACATAATATAATAATTGCCGAATGGAAACTGTTAAGCGGCAAAAGCCTGCACCTTGTATCACTATCGTACCAAACTTTTGGTCCGCCCATAGGCACGGCGCCGGTGGTACTGGTTAACCATGCGCTCACGGGCAACAGCAACGTTAGCGGCCCTGCAGGCTGGTGGAACGACCTGATAGGCAGGGCAAAAACCGTAGACACGCGCCATTACACAGTACTGGCGTTTAATATTCCCGGCAACGGGTATGATGGCGTTAAAGAAAACCTGCTATATAATTATAAGGATATAACCGCCGAAGATGTGGCGGCGCTATTCTGGAAAGGGCTGGAAAAGCGGGGTATTCACAAGCTGTTTGCACTCATTGGCGGCAGCCTGGGCGGGGGCATTGCCTGGCACATGGCAGCGCTGCGGCCTGATGCTACGGAACATCTTATACCCATAGCGACGGACTGGAAGGCAACGGACTGGGTAATTGCCAACACACTGGTGCAGGAACGTATACTGAACAATAGCGCCGACCCGCTGGCCGACGCGCGCCTGCATGCCATGCTATTGTACCGCACGCCGCAAAGCCTTAAGCAACGCTTTAACCGTGAGCAGCTGGGCGGTTCGTTTGATATAGAGCTGTGGCTGGACAAACACGGTAAAAAATTGGCTAGCCGCTTTACCCTCCCGGCGTATAAGCTGATGAACCGGCTGCTACGCTCTATAAACATTGCCGGCAACGATAGCTTTTTGGCTGTAGCCAAAAAAATATCCTCAACGGTACACCTGGTAGACGTAGATACCGATTTGCTCTTTACACCCGATGAAACCCAGGTAACTTATGTGTCGCTAAAGGCGGCGGGAATTACCGTTACGTATAATGAAATACATTCGGTACACGGGCACGATGCGTTTTTAATAGAACATGGGCAGCTGTCCAAAATTTTAAAGCCGGTGTTTGAGGTTTCGGAAGGTTATTACACAAAGGCGTATAACGAAGGTGCAACGGAGCACAAAGTTTAGGTTAATAAATTTTTCTTCGTGACAGGTATTCCATTTGCTCCCCCAGTTCGAGCAATGCCCCTCGGGTCGACTATAAGAGAAATGGAAGAGTAAAAAAAAACACCCAAAAGAATAATTGTTAAATTTTAAAATTAAATTTGGCTGATTGAAAAATATGTTGCACATTTGATAAACAAAACAAAAATAGTCATGAAACTTAATATTTGTTCATCCGTGCACACCATTTGGAAACCGTTTCCGGCAGGGGTAGCGTTGTATGCATTTTAAGTTTTATAAAACATAAAAAATTACAAAGCCCCTGCACAATAAAAGCAGTGGCTTTTTTGTTTTAAGATAAGAATACGATTACAAAAGTAAAAGAGATATGAATACCGCTACCGTACATAATTATTGTAAACAGCTGATTTGCCAGTCGCCGTCGTGGGCGATGCAGGTGCAGCCCATACATTTACCAGAACGGTCAAGCGTATAAACGTAGTTTATAATTCAGGTGCGAAGGCTCTTTTGGTAACAACATTCCGAAAGAGCCTTTTTTATTAGCCAAAATAGTATCCAGCAAGTTCAGTCATCAACATAAAATTCAATCACCATGAAAACGCAAGCCATTAACGTATTGGGCTACACCGGACAAAACAGCCAGTTTGTAGTACAAACCTCAACAGCTAACCTGCGCATAAGCCCTAACGCCACACAATATGTGCAACAGGCGGCTAACCCGTATGAATACATCCTTGCGGGCTTTGCGGGCTGTATTAACGCGCTGGGCATTGCGGTAGCTAAGGAACTGGGCATTGCGCTAAAATCGCTGCAGATTGAAATTACCGGCGACTTTAAACACAGGCCGGAAGAAAAACCCGGTTTTGAAAAAATAGAAATAACACTAAGGCCGGCTGCTGCGGCACCGCTTGCCACACTTCAGCGCTGGATGGACGAAGTGCAGTTCCGCAGCCCGGTTTTTGATACGCTGGTTAACAACACGCCGGTACACCTTAGTTTATATAAAGAACTGGCGGTTGCGAATTAGCATCTGCTGCAAGGTTTTAAAAACCTTGTAGCTATAAAAAATTAAACCTACAGGGTACTACAGGCCTTGCTGGTTAGAAAATATAAGTTTGTTTTAAGTTGTTTTTTGTTTGTTTAAGAACTGCCTTTGATTCGGCACCAGAGGCAGTTTCTTTTTTAGGTAATCATTGCCGCTGTGTTACCAAAATTCATTTAAAAATAGTCCATAAAAAATATAAAATCAGATGGCACACACAATAAATATAGTACTCTTCGGCATAGGGAATGCCGGCAGCGCGCTAATAAACAAAGTAACTAAGGAACGTGAAACCTACAGCGCACTCGCTGACAACATCCGCTTTCCTGTGATAACAAACAGCAGCGTGGCATTTTTTGAAAAAGACGGCGACGGCTATGCCTGGGAGGCCAACTTTATACGCTTTGCTATTCCGTTTAAGATAGATGATGTAATGGAGTATGTGCTGGAGCACGACCTGCAAAACCTTATTGCGGTAGATGCCACACCCAGCGCGGCCCTGGCTGCAGAGTACCCCAGCCTGGTACGCACAGGATTTAGCATCGTATCGATAAACGAGAGCCTGCTGTACCTGCCTGAAAATTTTGAGAAAGGAATCAGCTTTTTGACCGCCACGCGTGGGTTGGGCTATAAGTTCATCACTACAGTGCCCGGAGATGCACTGGCTGCCGGCGATGCCCTATACAAAGGCGTGTTGGAAGTAGCAGGTAAGATTAAGGAAGCGGCGGCGTAGGCTGTTTTTTTGATTTTACGTATATTTAATACGAAAACACCACCCAACCATGAAAAAATTTATTTATTCCTTTATTGCATTTTGCTGTATAAGCTTTTTGTATTCCTGCAAAAGCACTTCGTATATAAGTTATGATTTAAAAACAAAAATTTTATATCGGGGTATAAATAATGAAATCGGAATTAAAAATATTGATTGCCATAAAATCAATATTTCAGCCATAGATGCTACATTCAAAATAAAGGATGATTCTACACTCATAGTAAATACAGAATCAAGTGGCCGGGCCTTATTAATTCTAAAATACAAAAATGTAAGCGATACCCTGGATTTTCACGTGTTGGAATTTCCCAACCCTATACTTACCTTCAGGGCAACGGTCTTTAATTCGTCTAAACCCATGCCGGTGGATTTTGCCCGAAAAACGTATTCCGTTTCTTCTACACTGCCCAATTTTATGTACGATTGTAGTTTTGACATTGATAACTTTGATTTAAACGTTATCAAAAAAGATGGTAAAACACGCTACTATAAAATATATGGAAGAGATTTAAAAGGCATATTTAATAATGCAGAAGTGGGCGACACCTATATTTTTTCTAATATTAAAATGCATTTAATCGACGGCGGAGATATTATGGGCACAGACACGGTAATAAAAATAGTTGAAAATGCTAATGGATAAATTTCAAAAAACGTACATTCGTGATACAACCAGCAACAGCGTATTATGAAACCAATTTTTACTTTACTTGCGGTATTTTTAAGTATTTATATTCAGGCGCAAACAGACAGCCTGAAAAAATATGTTGTGGATTATAAGTTAGAATATGATGCCATATATCCTCAGGATTCCACTAAAAACTATAAAGCAATATATTACATTGGCAGCACCGCTAACAACTTCTTTGCAACGGCCAAGCCTGATAAAGAAGGAAAACTGAAGTTGTACTTTAGGGATAATGATGGAAGAAGTTTTAATGGAAATGTTACCCCAGACGATTTGGCTTCAATTGAAAAAATCAGTATCGCTCAAAAAGCTTTTTATGAGTTTAGTAATCCATACAAATACCAAATTAACAATTATGATTATTTTGCAACAGGTGATAGCATCGTGAATGGCCGTAAATGTTCCGGATACTCGTTACGTAGCACGAAACCAAAAAGGGAGAAACGAAAAAAGCTGATCCACGAAATGTATTATATAGATACTACTACAAAAATGCTGCCCTTGCTTATAGAACCAACCGCTTATGAAATATGGAAAGCCCGAAAAAATATAAGTAACGGCTTGCTGGTACAAAAGGACGCTTTTAAAATTGACGGTACATTATTTTATACCGAAAAACTTGTGCATGTAACTCCCGTAGATTTTACGATTACATTGATAGGGGATACTACTACTGTTTATAGGATTGACGTGCATTAGAACAATAGACTCTAAGCCGCTGTTTCAGCAGGCTTGATGCTTTCCAGCTCATCGTGCTTGGCAGTAGTTTCTTCCTCCAGATCATAATCATCCTGAAGGCCCAGCCAGAATTTTGCGCTTGTTCCAAAATACTTAGAGAACCGCAACGCCGTATCGGCTGTAATCCTGCGGTTGCCCTTTATAATTTCGCTGATGCGGGTTTGTGGTATATAGGTTTCTTTAGACAACCTGTATGCCGATATGCTTAATGGCTCAAGAAATTCTTCTTTAAGCACTTCGCCGGGGTGTATGTTTTTAAGTTTTTCCATAGTCATTAATGATAGTCTACAATTTGAACATCAAAAGCATTTTCATTTTCCCAAACAAAAATTATACGCCACTGCTTATTTATCCTGATACTATAATAATTAGACAATTTGCCTTGCAACTTTTCTAAGTGATTAGCCGGTGGCATCCTGAGATCGTTTATATTCTGGGCATTATTAATCATCCTCAGTTTCCTTCGCGCAACATTTTGTATATCAGCAGGAAGCTTTCTGGATTGAAAACCGTCCCATATCTTTTCCGTCTCTTTATCTCCAAAACTTCTAATCACTATTCGCATATTGCTAACGCCAAAGGTAAGTAAATTATTTACCAAAAACAATTATTTGCTTTCTACAAATCTATGCACTATTTTTGCGCTGTTCTTTAACACAACTGTTATGTTATCACGAAAGGCAGAGGGACTAGACCCGATGAAGCCTTAGCAACCCTTTACCATAAAGAAGGTGCTACATTCTACTACGCCAGTGCGTAGATAGATAACACAAAGGAATTTCCCCTCCTCCCCCACTGATGACATGATTTTTAAGAAACAGATTTAAGGTGCCGATTGGCAACTTTAAACTTTAAACCTGAAACAAATGTCAGCTATACATAAAGCCATTAACGACCGCATACTCGTGCTCGACGGTGCCATGGGTACCATGCTACAGCGCTACAACTTTACCGAAGACGACTACCGCGGCGCACGCTTTAAAGACTTTCCGCACCCGCTAAAGGGTAACAACGATTTGCTTACCCTTACCCAGCCCGAGGCTATTAAAGATGTGCACCGCCAGTACTTTGCGGCCGGCGCCGATATTGTGGAGACCAATACCTTTAGCGGCACCACCATCGGTATGGCCGATTACCACATGGAAGATTTGGTGTATGAACTTAACTATGAGTCCGCAAAAATAGCCCGTGAAGTGGCTGATGAGTTTACCGCAGCCAACCCTGATAAGCCCCGTTTTGTGGCGGGTTCTATCGGCCCTACCAACCGTACCGCCAGCATGAGCCCGGACGTGAACGACCCCGGCTACCGCGCCGTAACATTTGACGACCTGCTCATTGCCTATAAAGAACAGGTAAAGGCATTGATAGACGGCGGCTGCGACATCCTTTTGGTAGAAACTATATTCGATACGCTTAACGCGAAAGCTGCGCTTTATGCCATAGAAGAAGTTAAGGACGAACTGGGTATTGATATCCCCATTATGGTGAGCGGTACCATTACCGATGCCAGTGGGCGTACGCTTAGCGGGCAGACTGTGGAGGCGTTCCTTATTTCGATATCGCACATTCCGCTACTCAGCGTAGGCTTTAACTGCGCCCTGGGTGCCGACCAGCTGAAACCGTACCTTAAAAGACTGGCACACAATACGCAGTTCAGCATTTCGGCCCACCCGAATGCGGGCTTGCCTAACGCCTTTGGCCAGTACGACCAAACCCCTGAGGAAATGCAGGTACTCATCAAGGAATACCTTGACGATAACCTTATCAACATAATAGGCGGCTGCTGCGGCACCACTCCGGAACACATTAAACTAATAGCTGAACTAGCCCAAAATCACAAACCACGCCCCCTAACCCCAAAAGGGGGAATTGAGCTTCACTCAAATACAACTGTTGCGTAATAATATGAACGAAAAGAAAGATTTTTTTACGGAAAATAAATCTGATGATGATTTATCGGCAAGAGTAGGAGTTCCCCTTTTGGGGGTTAGGGGGCTGGAGCCTCGTTACCTAAAACTTTCTGGCCTTGAGCCATTGATTGTAACACCCGAAAGCAACTTCATTAATGTGGGGGAGCGGACTAATGTTACTGGATCGAGGAAGTTTTTAAGACTTATAAAAGAAGAAAAATACGAAGAAGCCCTCGATATTGCCCGTGCGCAGGTAGACGGCGGCGCGCAGATTATCGACGTGAATATGGATGAAGGAATGCTGGATGGCGTTTATGCCATGACCAAGTTTCTGAACCTTATCGCCTCGGAGCCCGATATTGCACGCGTACCCCTGATGATTGATAGTTCTAAGTGGGAAATTATCGAGGCCGGGCTAAAAGTAGCCCAGGGCAAGAGCGTGGTAAACTCCATCAGCCTTAAAGAAGGTGAGGAGAACTTTATACTTCATGCCAAAAAAATAAAACGTTACGGCGCCGCAGCCATCATCATGGCGTTTGACGAAGCCGGCCAGGCCGATACCTATGAGCGCCGTATCGAGATATGCAAACGCAGTTATGACATACTGGTAGACAAAGTAGGCTTTCCCCCTGAAGATATAATTTTTGACCCGAATATATTCCCCGTGGCTACCGGTATGGAAGAGCACCGCCGCAACGCGATCGACTTTTTTAATGCCACAAAATGGATACGTACCCACCTTCCTTACGCCCACGTAAGCGGTGGGGTGAGCAATGTGTCGTTCTCGTTTAGGGGCAATGACCGCGTAAGGGAAGCTATGCACTCGGCCTTTTTGTACCACGCCATTCAGCACGGTATGGATATGGGCATCGTGAACCCCGAGATGATTGAGGTATACGACAGCATCGACAAAGATTTGCTCGAGCATGTGGAAGACGTGCTTCTCGACCGCCGCGACGATGCCACCGAGCGCCTTTTGGCTTTCGCCGAAAATGTAAAGGGCGATGTAAAATCGGTTGAAAAACAAATACAGGAATGGCGCGCGCTGCCCGTACAGGAACGCCTTACCCATGCCCTTGTAAAAGGCCTTGACGAATTTATAGAAATAGATGTAGAAGAAGCACGCCAGCTTGCTGCCAAGCCCATTGAGGTTATTGAAATCAACCTGATGAACGGCATGAACGTGGTAGGCGACCTGTTTGGTTCGGGTAAAATGTTCCTGCCACAGGTGGTTAAATCTGCCAGGGTAATGAAAAAAGCCGTGGCCTACCTCCTTCCCTACATAGAAGCCGAGAAAGACGGGAAATCATCAAGCGCCGGTAAAGTATTGATGGCAACCGTAAAAGGCGATGTACACGACATTGGTAAAAACATAGTTGCTGTAGTGCTGGGTTGTAACAATTTCGAGATCATCGACCTTGGGGTAATGGTTCCGCCCGAAAAAATTATAGAAACCGCCGTGCGTGAACAGGTAGATATTATAGGATTAAGCGGACTGATAACACCTTCGCTTGACGAAATGGTTTACCTGGCCAAGGAAATGGACCGCCTCAACATCAGCATCCCAATAATGATAGGCGGCGCTACCACAAGCCGTGCGCATACCGCCGTAAAAATTGCGCCACAATACCGCGAAACCGTGGTGCACGTTAACGATGCCAGCCGTGCCGTAACAGTAGCCGGTAACCTACTCAACTCAAATAAGCTGGATTACGCCAAAACCGTTCGTGCCGAATATGACACGCTTCGAGAAGGTTACCTGAACCGCAGCCGCGATAAGGATTTCCTGAGCATTGAAGACGCCCGAAAAAATAAATTACTGCTGGACTGGGAAAACTTTACGCCATTTGTGCCAAAGCAGCTTGGCGTACACACCATTTACCCGAAACTGGAGGAGCTGGTTGATTATATCGACTGGACACCGTTTTTCCAGACGTGGGATTTGCACGGTAAATACCCGGCCATCTTGACCGATGATATAGTAGGCGAACAGGCGCAGTCGCTTTTTGCCGATGCCCAGAAAATGCTGAAGCAGATTGTAGGCGAAAACTGGTTTGAAGCCAAAGGTGTATACGGAATATTCCCCGCGAACACCGTGAATGATGATGATATTGAGCTTGTTCTTCCCTCAGAAAGAGGGGCTAAAGCAACGTTTTTAACGTTGAGGCAGCAGAGCCAAAAAACCAAGGGCGCACCAAACATAGCCTTAGCCGATTTTATTGCCCCAAAAAACATGGGTAAGCAAGATTATATGGGAGCGTTTTGCGTTACCACCGGTTTTGGTGTAGACGAAAAAGCAGCCGAATTTGAAAAAGAACTGGATGATTATAATTCCATCATGGCAAAGGCATTGGGAGACCGCCTTGCAGAAGCCTTCGCCGAGTATTTGCATAAAAAAGTACGTACTGAAATTTGGGGTTACGCTTCCGACGAAAGCCTTACAAACCAGGATTTAATTAAGGAAGAATACCAGGGCATACGCCCAGCGCCGGGCTACCCAGCATGCCCTGACCATTTAGAAAAAAACACTATATGGCAGGTGCTTGATGTAGAAAAGCAGATAGGCGTTACCCTAACCGAGAGCCTTGCCATGTGGCCGGCCGCATCGGTATCGGGGTATTATTTTGCAAATCCACAGAGCAAGTACTTTGGCCTTGGCAAAATTAAGGACGACCAGGTAAAAGATTACGCAAAACGCCGTGGCGTGCCCGAAACAACCGCCTATAAATGGCTTAACCCTAATATAGCAGATTAAAGGCCCCCTAACCCCCCAAGGGGGAAATAGGAGCATTGTATAATATTAATAAAATCCCTCGTCAAAATTCCCCCTTCGGGGGTTAGGGGGCTGACTTATGAAAGTAACCGAACATATAGCGAATGCCCAGGGCAAAACGCAATTTTCTTTTGAGATTCTGCCACCGCTTAAGGGGCAGAACATACAGTCTATTTTTGATGGAATAGACCCGTTGATGGAGTTTAACCCGCCATTTATAGACGTTACCTACCACCGCGAGGAGTATGAATATAAGGAACTGCCCAGCGGCCTGCTGGAACGCCGCGTGGTTAAAAAACGCCCCGGTACCGTTGGTATTTGCTCAGCAATACAAAACAAGTACCAGGTAGATGCTATTCCGCATATATTATGCGGCGGGTTCTCTAAGGAAGATACCGAGAATTTCCTCATCGACCTTGACTTCCTGGGCATACAGAACGTAGTAGCACTTCGCGGCGACGCGGTAAAGAACGAGATATATTTCCGCCCTGAGAAAGACGGCCACCATTATGCCACGGAACTGGTTAGCCAGATTGTGAACCTTAATAAAGGCGTGTATCTTGATGATGAACTGCAAAACTCCGCATGCACTAACTTTTGCATCGGCGTGGCCGGCTACCCCGAAAAGCACATGGAAGCCCCAAGCCCGGACAGCGACATCCATTACCTGAAACAAAAAATAAAAAACGGCGCGGAGTACATCATCACCCAAATGTTTTTTGACAACCAAAAGTTTTTTGACTTTGTGGCCAAATGCCGCAAAGAGGGCATTACCGTGCCTATTATACCTGGTTTAAAGCCCATTGCGACCAAGAAACAGCTTAATATTATTCCGCACCGTTTTAAGGTAGACCTTCCGGACGACCTTATAATGGCCGTGGTTAAGGCTAAAGATAACGACGCCGTAAAACAGGTAGGGATAGAGTGGTGCATAGCACAGAGCAAAGAGCTGGTTACCGCCGGTATACCGGTGCTGCATTACTACAGCATGGGCAAGGCAGAAAACATTAAGGCAATAGCCCAGGAGATATTTTAATATAGTTTTTACTATATTAAATGGTCTATTATTTGGATTATATTGTTTTAAGTGCCGTTTTCAGGTTCATGCAACTGGGTAATCATTACTGTTATATACGATTTAAGGCAGTTGGCAATATGTTGTTTTGTAAGTTTAATTTTAACAAATATTTCATAAATTGCAGCCTGCCAACCTGTAAAACCGTATGGAAAGAAAAATTACCTTCTCTACCCTTTTTATAGCCATCACCGGCCTGATTTCTAAACTGTCGCACCTGCTGCCCGAGCCGCATTCTATAGCCTTGCTTTGGCTTAGGGGTTACCTGTCATTCTTTACCTTTGGTTTCCTGGACAAGGAAGACCTTATAGGCGAATACGACCAAGTTAACTTTATAGACATCGGTATGTTCCTGCTCTTTGCCATAGGTGCCATCATCTTTTTGAAAAACAAAAAGGAAACCCGCCTTATCCGCTTAATGTATGCCATATTGATCTACCACAGGGTTTTAGGGCTTGCGGGGCTTGTGGTAGAACTCACGGTTAAGCAATACCGTGAGTATATAGAGTGGCCTTACATGGTGGTATATGTGATATGGAGCGCCCTTCTGCTAGCATTATCCTGGAAAGCATTGAAATGGCTGGACCGTGATATACCGCTACAGATTACTGTGGCTACAAATCCCGGCGGTGAAGAAGTGGGTACTTACAATCTGGCCTCGAGGTGGCAGCGTTTTTTACATTTGCATATAGACGATTTTATCTTTGTACTTATAACCACACCCATCCTCGCAGGATACCTGCAACTATCTACACGCTTTGACTATAATGGCGGCTTTGAGGAGACTAAAAAAAAATACATCCTTTTTATTGTGTGCTTCCTGGTGCTGAGGCTGTTGTACCATTTCCTTTTTGAATACCTGCTTAACTATACACCTGCTAAAATACTTACCGAAACACGCGTGGCCGATGGCGGTGGCTATAAGCCTTCGCCCGGGCAGATAGCGCGCCGCACCTTTACAAGGTACATGCCTTTTGAGGCGTTTTCATTTTTTGGGGGGCATGGGTGGCACGACAGCTGGTCTGACACCTATGCCATTAAGGAAGACCGCGGAAGCAAAAACGGAAGCCTTTACCTGCTTGCCCTGCCATTCCTGCTTATTGTTTTGGGCACAGGTTACTTTATAACCCCTACACTGGCTGCCTACAAGGATAATGCAAGAGCAGAGGAAGCCTTTAACTACAGGCGCGAAAATACTGCCGATGCCATAAACAACCTTACCTTAAACGACATTATAAAGCTGAAGAGCGCTACAGATACTACCATGTTTATATACCTGAAGCCCGAAGCCATAAGGGGTAATGATATAAAATTTATACCGTTTGAATATAACCCGGACGCATATGATAACGGCCTGTATTCTGATACCGGCTGGCGCGAGGTAGAACAGGCCTACCATACGGCCGCGGCTTCGGGAGGGCAGGCTACAACTATAACAAAAAGCACGCTGGCCAAGGCAAACATATCTTTTGATAATACCGCAAGAAAAAACAACGGCAGGTATACCGGCGGCGTGGCCCTGTTAGGTGGCAGGTATATAATAGCAAGCATAGAGCCTTATTTTATGCCGAATATTGATTTTGACGATTATACCAATTATTTGCCCGTATATACCCTTAGCGATAAAACGGAGATAAAAATTGTTAACAAAGGCCGCCCGTGCCACGTTACAAGTATTAAAAACAACCTTGATGATGGTATTATATGGAAGGCCGACACAGATACACTGGCTTCCGGAAAGTCAGTGTATGTTACAAGCGATAAGCAGGCGCGCGGTGATACAGATATTACCCTTACGGTAACAGACGCTGAAAACAATACATATAAATACCGCATATACGGCGATATCGCTTTTGGCTCTAACTGGGATATAAAAATAAGACGCTCCAGGTAATATAATTTTCGAGGCATTACCTTATAACTGGCACATTCTTTTATATTTGCTGCATTAACCGATAACATGAAGCAAGTTTCCCTGCTTTTGCTGTTTTTTTCGTGCCTGTTGTCTGCTCAGGAGCAACCGGAAGGAGGCTATACCGTTGATGCCAATTATTTTTATGGCAACATCATACCACACCGAAAGAGCATACAGCACCTTATTACCGCCCACCCCGAGGGCATGGTTATCAGCTTTAACCGCAAGACCTTTGGGCATAAGAAATGGGAAAGCACCTATAATTACCCAGATTACGGCGCTTCTTTCCATCACCAGGATATGAAGAATGTCGCCCTGGGCGATATGTACGGGTTGTATGGACATTATAGTTTTTATTTTATAAACCGTAGCCTAATGCTGCGCGTGGGCCAGGGTGTAGCTTATAATACCAACCCGTATGATAAAGAAACCAACTTTCGCAACTATGCCTATGGTATGCACCTGATGCCCAGTACCTACTTTATGCTGAATTATACCAAACACGACATTATAAAAGGGCTGGGGGCGCAGGCCGGGCTTATTTTTATACACCACAGCAACGCCAGCATGAAATCGCCCAATACAAGCACCAATACCTTTGCCGTAAACGTGGGGCTTAACTATAGCTTTGACACGAAACCGGATAATGTGCGGCACACAATTGTATACGACACCATAATAAACTACCGCCAGCCGCTGCACTACAATATTGTTTTTCGCGGGGGCGTAAACCAGAGTGATGTCATCGGCAGTAAGCAATACCCCTACTATACCATTGGCGGGTATGTAGACAAGCGCATCAGCCGTAAGAGCGGTTTCCAGCTGGGCGCTGAATTTTTTATCCCGAAATACCTTAAGGAATACATACACTATATGTCGGTCGCTTACCCCGAAGAGGGCGTAAACCCCGATACCGATTACCATAAGGCCGGCGTGTTTGCGGGTTATGAGCTGTACATCAATCGCCTGTCGCTGGAGGGGCAGGTGGGCTACTATGTATATGAGCCTTTTAAGAGTACCGGCAGCCTGTACCAGCGCGTAGGCATGAAATATTATTTCAGCAAAAGTATTTTTGGGTGTATCGGGCTTAAAACGCACGGCGCCAAGGCAGAGGTTATGGAGTTTGGTATTGGCTACAGGATTTAGAATTATGAATTACGAATTACGAATTTTCCGGACGTTAGCCCTACTGCTCGTTTTGATAACAGCAGTTTCCTGCAATGGTGATAACACACCGGAGTGCTTTAGGAACGCGGGAAATAAAACACGCTACGAAGTTGGAGTGCCTGAATTTAATTCGCTATATGTTTCGGCGGGGGTAGAAGTAGTGCTGGTGCAGGGTATTACCCATAGCGTAGTTATTGAGACCGGTGAAAACCTGAGGGAATATATTTCAGCTAACGTGGTTGACGGCCAACTTCGGCTCGAAAATTCTGTGAGCTGCAACTGGGTGCGTGATTATAATACTACTACCATAACCGTTACCACCCCAAATCTTGAAAAAATATATACAGCAACCCAGTTTACCATACGTTCGATGGGTACCTTAAGTTTCCCTAATTTATCCATACAATCGGGTATATTTAGCGAAACGGCCTCGGGCACCCTGGCGCTGGATGTAAACTGCGACAACCTGACTATTGAAGACAACCAAAATTTACACAGCATTATAACCGGCTATGTGGACAACCTCAACGTGAATTTTTATGCCGGGGACGCCCGCTTTGACGGTACCGGACTGCAAGCTCAAAATGTTCAGGTATTTCACCGCAGCAGTAATGACATCATCGTAAACGCGGGCCAGCAGGTTATCGGTACGCTATATTCCACAGGGAATTTAGTACTGCTAAACCAGCCGCCCGTTGTAAATGTAGAAGTGAGATACACCGGGAGAATTGTGTATGAGTAGGCCACCAACTATTAAATGGGTAATAGAATGGCGGGCATTGGTAAAAAGCAACCTACTTCAGCGTTATCCATACCGGTGCGTGGTCGCTGGTTTTTTCCCAGCCGCGCACATGGCGGTCTACCCCGGCCGATTGCAGCCTGGCAGCACTTTCATCACTAAGTAAAAAGTGGTCTATCCTCAGGCCTGCATCGCGCCCGTAAGCATTGCGGAAGTAGTCCCAAAAAGTATAAATCTTCTCATCAGGATATAATGTACGGATGGCATCCGTCCACCCCTGCCCTACCAGTGTATGGAACGCATCCCGCGTTTCCGGCCTGAACAGCGCGTCGTTTACCCAGCGCTCGGGTTTATACACGTCGAGTTCGGTAGGCATTACATTATAATCGCCCGCCATTACCACCGGTATCTTAAACTCCAGCAGTTGCTTTGCCCGTGCCGAAAAACGCTCAAACCATTTTAGCTTATAATCAAACTTAGTCCCCGGCGCGGGGTTGCCGTTAGGTAAATACAGGCACACAATGAGCACGTTATTTACCAGCGCTTCTATATAGCGGCTCTGTACATCTTCGGGGTCGCCAGGCAGGCCGCGGCCCACCTCTTTTATTTCGTAGCCTTTTGCTAAAATTGCCACCCCGTTCCAGCTTTTCTGGCCGTGAAAAATAGCATTATACCCGGCTGAATTTATGGCATCAAGCGGAAACTTCTCATTGGGCGACTTAAGTTCCTGCAGGCAAACCACATCGGGCTGTGCTTCCTCAAGCCAGCGCAGCAGCACCGGCAGGCGCCCGTTAATACCGTTTACATTATAGGTGGCTATTTTCATAAATACAGTTTATACCAAAAATATGAGTTTTGTCATTTTTTAAGCGTTACAACGGCGTTAATTTTGCACTATAAATTTAGCTAAAATGAGCAAATATACAACCGCTGCCCAGGCAGTAAAATCAATAAAGTCAGGTGACCGTGTGTATGTGCAGGCCGCAGCTGCCACGCCAAACCTGCTTACCGCGGCATTAGCCGAAAGGGCAGCCGAACTGCATGACGTAGAGGTATGCCACATGCATACCGAAGGCCCCGCTCCCTATGCTGACCCAGCACTGGGTGATAGTTTTCATACCAATTCCTTTTTTATAGGCAAGAACGTGCGCCACACCCTAACCGCCGGAAACGGGAGCTACACACCCGTTTTTTTGAGTGAGCTGCCACGCCTGTTTCGTAAAAAGGTAGTCCAAATTGATGTGGTTTTTATACAGGTATCGCCGCCCGATGCGCACGGCTATGTATCGCTAGGCGTTTCGGTAGAGGCTACCCGTGCCGCCATAGAAATGGCACGGCTGGTTATTGCCCAGGTTAACCCCAATATGCCGCGAACTTTTGGCGACAGCGTATTGCACCATTCGGTTATCGATTTTATGGTAGCCGTGAATGTGCCGCTGTATTGCCAAAAGTTGGCCGCCATAACCCAACAGGAGGCGCAAATAGGCGCGCACGTTGCCTCGCTTATAGAAGATGGCAGCACACTGCAAATGGGCATCGGCGCCATACCCAATGCGGCGCTGGCTAACCTGGGCAACCATAAAAACCTGGGCCTGCATACCGAAATGTTTTCAGACGGTGTTGTGGACCTTATAGAAAACGGCGTAATTAACTGCATGCAAAAGGGTGTGGTTAAAGGCCGGGCGCTGGCTACTTTTTTAATAGGTTCGCAGCGGCTGTATGATTTTGTAGACAACAACCCGTTTATAGAAATGCGCGAATCATCGTTTGTAAATGATACTGCGGTAATAAGGCGTAATCCTAAGATGATAGCTATAAACTCTGCCATAGAGGTAGATGTAACGGGCCAGGTGTGTGCCGATTCTATAGGCAGTAAAATGTACAGCGGCGTGGGGGGCCAGATGGATTTTATGCGGGGGGCATCGCTTAGCGAAGGCGGTAAGGCCATTATAGCGCTGCCCTCGGTAACTAAGAATGGTGAAAATAAAATAGTGCCCTTTCTTAAAGAAGGAGCCGGTGTAGTAACCACCCGCAGCCATGTGCAGTATATAGTAACCGAATATGGCATAGCCGACCTATACGGAAAAACCCTGAAGCAACGCGCCAGTGCACTTATAAACATAGCCCACCCCATGCACCGGGAATCTATTGAGAGAGCATTTTTTGGGGCACTGAAGTTGGGCAGCTAAGCTACTTAGCCGCTGAGTTTCTGAGAAAAGCCGTGACATAAAAAAGCCGTTGCAAATTTGCAGCGGCTTTTAAGGTTTTTAACGACTAAGCGGCTAAGTAGCTCGGTAGCTAAGAAGCTTTAAACAAGCGGATGCCTTGTCATTACTTCCGGCTGTGGTATGCCCATCATTTTTAAAATGGTTGGGGCAATATCGCCCAGCACGCCGTCTTCAACGTGTTTAATATCTTTATCAACCATAATAATAGGCACCGGGTTAGTAGTATGCGCCGTATTAGGGCTGCCATCAGGGTTTATCATGGTTTCGCAGTTACCGTGATCAGCAATTACAATGGTGCTGTAACCGTTATCAAGCGCGGTTTCTATTACGGCTTTCGCGCAGGCGTCTACCGCTTCGCAGGCTTTAATGGCGGCTTCAAATACACCGGTGTGGCCCACCATATCGCCATTGGCAAAGTTAAGGCATACAAAATCAGCCTCCTGCTTTTTAAGCTCTTCCACAAGCGCGTCTTTAAGTTCGTAAGCGCTCATTTCCGGCTGAAGGTCGTATGTGGCTACCTTTGGTGAGTTACGCAAAATGCGGGTTTCCCCTGCAAATGGCTCCTCGCGCCCTCCCGAAAAGAAAAAGGTAACGTGTGGGTACTTCTCGGTCTCCGCCATGCGTATCTGTTTTTTGCCCGCCGCGCTTATCACCTCGCCCAGTGTCTGGGTAAGGTTGTCTTTATCATAAACTACGTGTACGTCGTTATAGGTATCGTCGTAATTAGTAAGCGTAACAAAGTACAGTTTCAGCTTGTGCATGTTTTGCTCGTGCACGTCAAACTGGCTCAGCACCTCGGTAAGTTCGCGGCCCCTGTCCGTACGGAAGTTAAAAAAGATTACCACGTCATGAGGCTCAATAATGGCTATCGGGTTAGTACCGTCTTGGCTAACCGCAATAGGCTTTATAAACTCATCGGTAATCCCTTCGGCGTAGCCCTGCTTAATGCTTTCAACAGGGTTAGTGCTTGGTATGCCCAGGCCGTTAACCAGCAGGTCGTAGGCCAGCTTTACACGTTCCCAACGCTTATCGCGGTCCATGGCATAGTAGCGGCCCACTATGCTTGCCAGCTTTACTTTGGTATCTTTTATATACTCCTGGAGGCCGGCTATAAAGCCCGCACCCGATTTTGGGTCTACATCGCGCCCATCGGTAAACGCGTGGATGAATACATTATCCAGCCCGGCATTTTCGGTAGCGTCTACAAGCCCCTTAAGGTGCTCTATGTGCGAGTGCACGCCACCATCTGAAACAAGGCCCAACAGGTGTACTTTTTTATTATGTGCTTTAGCGTAGGCAAAGGCTTCAACCAGCGCGGGTTCTTTTTCAAGCGTTTTATCCTGCACGGCCAGGTTTATTTTTACAAGGTCCTGGTATACAATACGCCCGGCGCCCAGGTTCATGTGGCCTACTTCGCTGTTTCCCATCTGCCCTTCAGGTAGGCCTACGTTAAGGCCGTCGGTGCGGAGCGATGCATTAGGGTACTCTTTATACAGGCTGTCAATAAAAGGTGTATTGGCATTGTCTACAGCCGATACTTTAGGGTCTGGCGACTTCCCCCAGCCGTCAAGTATCATTAAAATAACTTTTTTGTTCATTTTCAATAGATTATATATGTCTTGGCATGGTTTTAGCTTAATATAAGCAAAACAAGTGCTAAAGTTAACACAAAAAACATAATGAATATGTTGTAATAGGGTTAAGTTTAGGGCATGTATCTTAAAATTTGCAAAGAAAATTTAGGTGTTAGGCAATATCAGCTTTTAGCGCCCGTTATAGAGAATAATGAAGCAAGAACGGCACAGGTACTGCTACCCTGCCAAATGAAAATGTTAAATTATTGATTTTAACACAGTTGCTATTTGGATATTAAGTATTTCTTAACTTAATTGCAACCAGGTTAAAAACAATACAAGGAATTTTATAATGGTATACAATTTTTTTACGTCGGTTTTATTTTTGTTCTTTTCAATTACCAATACCCCAACAACAAACGCAGTGACTTCGGCCCCGGCTGAAACCAAAGCGGTTACCGAAACGGAATCGTTGTACAGCACTATCAGCGCACATGCTGCATCTATGCCCACTTATGGGTGCTTTGAGAAAGCTGTAAAAGGCTATAACATCCTTAAAGCAGCAGGAAAAATCAAAAAAGATTACCTTACGGTAATTGATTTCAGCAAGTCATCAAATACTAAAAGGCTTTGGATTATCGATATGGATACCCAGGCCGTAGTATACAACACGCTTGTGGCGCACGGCCGCAACAGTGGCGATGAGTATGCGCAAAACTTTAGCAACATGAACAGCTCTAACATGAGCAGCCTGGGCTTTTATGCCACCGGGGAGCTTTACAACGGCAAGCACGGGCAATCGCTTAAGCTTGACGGCCTTGAAAACGGCCTTAACAGCAACGCACGCAGCCGTGGCGTGGTAATGCATGCCGCTGACTATGTAAGTGACACCTTTATAAAAATGCACCACAGGCTGGGCCGCAGCCAGGGGTGCCCGGCACTGCCCAGCGGTATTACTAAAGAGGTAATTAACCTTATAAAAGGAAAATCATGCCTGTTTATATACCACCCGGCTTACGAGCATTCATCTAAAATACTATCTTAAAGCTGCCTGGCTACTGAGTTTCTCAGTGCCTGATCCTCTTAGCTTATCATATAAAATTTTATCGAGGCTGTAAATATCATCGCGAAACTGCAGCCCACCTTTATCCATCCAGGCGGTCCAGTATAACTGGTGCACCCGGATGGATTTTTGTATATACACATTTTCAGTCGCTTCGGCATCAACCATCCCTTTTATTTTACTGTTATCCCATGCGGCATCTTCGCCGTTCAGCACATACTGGGCCAGCTTAAGAGGGTCCTGCACACGCACACAGCCGCTGCTCAGCGCGCGGTAGCTGCCGCTAAAAAGGTTGCGGTGGTTCGTATCATGAATGTAAACGCTAAAGCTATTCCTAAAGTTAAATTTTACACGTCCCAGCGCATTATCTTCACCCGGCCCCTGCACGTAGCGGTATTTATCGGCCTCAAGCGGATTCCACGCTTCGGCGAGAACCTGCGCGCCGTCTTTATAAATTGTCATATTGTGGTTAGCAAAATAGGCTCGGTCTTTAGTAGCTGCCGGGGTAAGGTCTTCCTTAATAATAGTGGGCGGTACGGTCCAGGTAGGGTTAAATACCACATCGGTAATCTTCGACTCTAATACCGGGGTGCGGCGTTCCGGCTTGCCTACTACCACGCGGTAAGTTTGCACGGTGTCTTTACCATTTTCCAGCACTGCCATTTTATAGGTAGGGATGTTTATGAGCAACGCCCTGTCGCCAAACTGGTACGGGAACCACCTCCAGCGCTCCAGGTTTACAATAACCTGTTCGCGGCGCTGGTTGCGGCTAATGTTTAAGGCTTCGGCGGTTTGCCTGCCAACAACACCATCGGGATACATGCCGTGGCGCTCCTGGAATTTTTTAACCGCGGCTACAGCATCAGCATCATATTTTGTATTTACAGTATCTAATTTAAGGTCGCCCCAGTATATAAGGCGTTGTTTCACAACTCCTACCGTAGCCGAACTGTCGTTTGGTTTTATGGCTTTTTCCCAAACAATTTGGGGCAGCTTGCTATCATCAGGCAGGGCATTTAATGTAGCCAGGCTGTTGCGCAGGCTGCTATATACTTTGTGCCTGGGGCGGCAGTTGTTTATGGCTTCGGCTATATTGTGGTTTTGCAGCGCTTCAGTTTGCAGTTTTGCAGCATCAAAAGGCTTTGCGGCAAGCGCCCAGTCGTTATACACGCCCTGCGGTTTTAGCTTCCCTTTAAAAAGATGTGTAGAAAGGTCGCGAAAAGCTTCTGTCATCATCAGGTCGTAGCGCAGGCATTCGTCTTCGGTAATCATACTCAGGCCTTCAAACTGGGTAAGGAAGTTAAGGTGGTAGTCTTCGGGCAACAGGCCGTCCCCTTCAGCCTCTTTTATGGCCTGCAGCAGTGCGTCTCGGTCGGCTTTATCGGTCCATACGGTAGTATTGTTGTGGTCGGCATAAAACTCGCGTACTGCATCTGTAGCGGTTTTTAAAACAGCATCGTTAAAAGCTATCGGGGTATTTTTAAGGTAGGCGGTACTGGCGGGCTTTGCGGCAACTTTCTCTTTTGCCCCGGCCGCATTTTTGCATGAAGGCAATATAAACAGCAACAGCGCTACAGCTAAGCAGGTAACTTTATGCATAATGGTTCGATATTGGTTAATAACGAAACGCAAGTGGCTTTGCCGCAGGTACCCGGTTGTATGTGTATGTTGCTCCGCGAGCAGGCTAAAAAACGTCGTTGCCGGATAAGTGTTGGGCAGTACCCTGAATTTCAGTATAAAGATACATAAATCGAATTATCAAATACTAAAATTTGAGTATAAAATTTTGTGATATTCCTAACAGGACTGGATAATTTTAAACATTACATAATGTGTGCCGATATCCTTAATGTAGAAAGGATTACCTATTATATAATAACCCACCTTTTCATAAAAGCCAATGGCTTTTTCGCGGGCGTTACACCATAGTAGCGCACCGCCATTTTGTACTACATAAGCCTCGGCGTGGCGCACCAGGAGTTCACCCAGCCCCTTGCCCTGATACTGCCTCAATACCGCCATGCCCCGTATCTGATACTGGTTTTGCTGCTCAAACAACTCATGGATTGCGGTAAATATTGATACAATCCCCACAAGGGTATCCGCATCATATATCCCAAAGTGTATGGTAGTGGGGAGGTCGTCTCCATCAAAAATGCAGGTTTCTATGGTTTTGCCGGGGCGTAGAACAGGCTGGCGTACCGCAAATGTGTCTTGCGAAGTGATTGTTTTTATAGCATACATAAGGATAACAAATTTAAGGTAAACGGCTTACAAATACTACGCTTATAAGGGCGGATTTTTTTCGAAAAAAGTTTGCGGGGGCAATAAAATATTATTTATATTTGCACTCACAAAAGCGGAAGTAGCTCAGTTGGTAGAGCTCCAGCCTTCCAAGCTGGTTGTCGCGAGTTCGAGCCTCGTCTTCCGCTCTGCTAAAACCCGAAACAGGAATGTTCCGGGTTTTTTTGTTTATATCATTTTCCCTATCCTTCATATTCGTCAGGCGATGCCCGACACTATTAGGTATGACCCTTACAGGGTCAGGTAAGATAATGAATAATATAATGAGAAATTATTATATTTATATAAACCACCCTATATGTCGAAATCATTAAATTGCAATTATGTGCATCTGGTATTTAGTACTAAACACAGAATGAATCTTATTACGCAGGAAATCGAAATCCCTCTTTATAAATACATTACAGGTATCTGTACAAACTTTAATTGTCCCGTTATACAAATTAATGGCGTAGCTGATCATATCCACATTTTATTCATGCTTTCAAAAAACGTGGCTCTTGCCAAAATAGTAGAAGAGATAAAAAAGAATTCCTCTAAATGGATAAAACAGGAATTCTCCAGATATAACAATTTTTACTGGCAAACGGGTTACGGAGCTTTTTCGGTTAGCCAGAAGCATGTAAGCATAGTTACAAATTATATTCGTTGCCAAAAGAAGCATCATCAGCAAACGTCATATAAGGAAGAATTCATCAAATTTCTTGATTCCTACAATGTAGAATATGATGAACGGTATATCTGGGATTAGACAGACCCTGTAAGGGTCATACCTAATAGCGTGTGGCATTGCCACACGACATGGTATTAAATTGGGGATAATATAAAGCTTGGCAATAACAAAAAAATCCGGTAAGCAACGCCTACCGGATTTTTTATATAGGGAGCTAAACCGCCGGGTTTAGCAATATGTCTTAAGCTTCAACTTCAAACGGAACGATTGATACATACGATTTGTTGTCTCTTTTCTTTTGAAATTTAACAACACCGTCTACTCTGGCGTGCAGCGTATGGTCTTTGCCCATGTATACATTTTCACCCGGGTTGTGCTTAGAACCTCTCTGCCTGATAATAATATTACCGGCAATAGCAGCCTGGCCGCCAAAAATCTTAACACCTAAGCGTTTCGATTCTGATTCCCTACCGTTCTTAGAACTACCGACACCTTTTTTGTGAGCCATGATGTTTTGGTTTTAAAATTGTTAGTAATTATTCTGCGGTTTCAGCAGCTTCTTTTTTAGAGGCTTTCTTTTTTCCCGGAAGTGTAATTCCTGAAATCTGGATTTGGGTTAAAGACTGGCGGTGCCCGTTTTTAACTTTGTAGCCTTTCCTTCTTTTCTTTTTGAAAACAATAACTTTGTCTCCTTTTAAGTGCTGAAGCACTGTTGCTTCGATAGAAGCACCTTCTATAGCCGGGGCGCCCACGGTAATGCTTCCGTTATCGTCAAGTAAAAGAACTTTTGCAAATGATATTGCATCGCCTTCTTTACCTTCTAAACGGTGAACATAAACCTTTAGGTCTTTGCTAACTTTAAATTGTTGCCCTGCTATCTCTACGATTGCGTACATAACAATAATGGTTTAAAATAATTTTTAAGGCTGCAAATATACAATTTATTATTTATGAGTCAACCTGTTGCCGCAAAAATATGATATAATTTTCGCTTTTCAGGTTTAGCCCTTCTCTTTACCGAAAAAAACTTATCATAATTGTAACATTTTACCGAAATTGCACACCAATTATCCGAATTAAATAATCAACAAGTTTATGAAAAAATCCATAATGGCTTTAGGTTCACTTGTACTGCTTGGCGCCACGGCACATGCACAAAAAGTAGAGTTTGAAGAGTACAATCTAGACAATGGGCTTCATGTTATCCTGCAGCAGGACAAAAGCGCCCCGGTAGTAGTTACCTCGGTAATGTACCACGTGGGCAGTAAAGACGAACAAACCGACCGTACCGGTTTTGCGCACTTTTTTGAGCACCTTTTGTTTGAAGGTACCGAGAATATAAAAAGGGGTGAATGGTTTAAAATTGTAACTTCTAACGGTGGTAACAATAATGCTAACACTACTGATGATCGCACCTATTACTACGAAGTATTCCCATCGAACAACACCGAACTTGGCCTTTGGATGGAAGCTGAAAGGATGCTGCACCCGGTGATTAACCAGATAGGTGTAGACACCCAGAACGAGGTGGTTAAAGAAGAAAAACGCCTGCGTTATGACAACAGTCCTTATGGCCAGTTGCTGCCCCAGGTAAAAAAGAACATGTTTAAAGTGCACCCGTACCGCTGGACTACCATAGGCGATATGGAGCACCTTGACGCCGCTACCCTTGCGGAGTTCCAGGCGTTTAACAAAAAGTTTTATATACCTAACAATGCTGTGCTTGTAGTAGCCGGCGATTTTGATAAAGACCAGGTAAAAAAATGGGTTAACCAGTACTACGCAGGCATACCTAAAGGAGCGCCGGTAACCCGTAAAAAATATGAAGAGACGCCTATAACCGAAACCATCCACGCTACGTTTGAAGACCCAAACATACAGCTGCCCATGATAGTGTCGGCATACCGCACCCCGGCTATGACTACTAAAGACGCCTATGTACTTAACCTTATATCATCTATCCTTAGTGGCGGAAAAAGCTCGAGGATGTACAAAAAAATTGTAGACCAGGATAAAAAAGCCCTGCAAATAGGCGCATTTAACTACAGCGAAGAAGATTATGGCGTATACTTTGTATATGGCATACCCATGCAGCCGCACACCGCGCAGGAAATACTTGCCGATGCCGATGCGGAGATTGTAAAACTGCAAACAGAGCTTATTTCTGAAAGGGAGTTCCAGAAACTGCAAAATGAAAACGAAAGCAATTTTGTAAACAGCAACGCCAGTGTAGAGGGTGTGGCAGATAACCTGGCTACAAGCTACCTGCTGTATGGCGATACCAACCTTATCAATACCGAAATTGAAATTTACCGCAAAATAACCCGCGAAGACATAAGGGATGTGGCTAAAAAATACCTTAACCCTAACCAAAGGCTGATACTGGATTACGTTCCGGCTAAAGACAAAGAATAACTAAGCATACTTATAAAACATCATGAAAAAAGTACTATACCTTTTAGCCGGATTGTTTTTATCTGCATCTGCGGTACAGGCCCAAAACAGCCAAATGCCGAAACCGGGGCCAGCGCCTACGGTAAATGTGGGTAAACCGGAAACCTTTACACTTAAAAACGGGCTTAAAGTGCTTGTGGTAGAAAACCACAAACTGCCGCGTGTAACCTACAGCCTTACCCTTGATAACGCACCCTACGCAGAAGGCGACAAAAAAGGCGTGAGCGACCTTGTAAGCGCGCTTATAGGCGAAGGTACCAAAAACATAAGCAAAGAGAAGTTTAACGAAGAAATTGACTTTCTGGGCGCTAACATTAATTTTTATGCCAGTGGTGCCAGTGCAAGCGGCCTAAGCAAATATTCAGGAAGGATTTTAGAACTGATGGCCGATGGCGCGCTAAACCCTATATTTACGCAGGAAGAGTTTGAAAAGCAGAAAGCCAAGATAATAGAAGGCCTTAAAAGCGAGGAAAAAGACGTTAAAGCGGTTTCAGGCCGCGTTACCAGCGCACTTACTTACGGCCTTAAGCACCCTAACGGCGAGTATGTAAGCGAAAAAACAATAAACGCGGTTACCCTGGCTGACGTGCAGCAAAACTACAGCACTTATTTTGTACCCGGAAATGCCTACCTTGTAGTAGTGGGCGACGTTAAGTTTAAGGATATCAAGAAAAAAGTATCTAAGCTTTTTGGCTCATGGGCGGCAGGTACGGCACCTTCAGCATCGTATACAGACCCTACCGATGTGCAGTACACACAGGTAAACTTTGTAGATATGCCAAACGCGGTACAGTCAGAAATTTCGGTTATCAATGTGGTTAACCTTAAAATGACCGATAAAGAGTATTTTGCAACGCTTCTTGCTAACCAGATACTGGGCGGCGGCGGCGAGGGCAGGCTGTTTAATAACCTTCGCGAGGCACACGGCTGGACGTATGGTGCATACTCATCTGTAGCCGGAAACAAATATGTGGGCGACTTTACAGCTTCTACATCGGTGCGTAACGCGGTAACCGACAGCTCGGTTGTAGAGCTTTTAAACGAGATTAAAAAAATAAGGACTGACCTTGTTAGCGAAGAAGAGCTTAAAAACGCTAAGGCAAAATACATAGGCAGCTTTGTAATGCAGGTTGAAAAACCGGCTACCGTAGCACGCTATGCACTGCTTACACAAACACAAAAGCTTCCGGAAGATTTTTACCAAAACTATATTAAGAATATCAATGCGGTAACCCCGGCTGATATTAAGGCAGCGGCCGATAAATTTTTCTCAGCAGATAAAGCACGTATTGTAATTGTAGGTAAAGCCGCTGATGTGCTTCCGGGCCTTGAGGCAAGGAAGATACCCATTAACTATTTTGACAAATGGGGTAACCCTACCACAAAACCGGTAGTAAACAAACCTATCCCTGCAGGCGTGACTGCTAAAACGGTTATAGACAGCTACATTAAAGCTGTTGGTGGCGAAAAAGCGCTTAAGGCAGTAAAAACAGTATCCCTTAAAGCCGAAGGCAGCATACAGGGTACCCCTTTAGAGATGACCCGCAAAACCAGCGCAGACCACAAAGAGCTTTTTGAAATTAAAGCAATGGGCATGAGCATGGTAAAACAGGTGGTAAACGATAAGGCCGGTTATATGGTCCAGCAGGGCCAGAAACAGGACATTACCGGAGACGACCTTAAAGAAATGCAGCAGGAAGCGGTTCCGTTTGATGAGCTTGCACTTAGCAGCAGTAAAGACATTAAACTAACAGGGATAGAAGCAATAAGCGGCGCTGACGCTTATGCTATAAAAGTGGGTGAGAAAACGTACTACTATGATGTTGCTACAGGCTATAAAGTAGCGGTAGCACAGGAAGTGGGCGAAGGCGACAAGAAAATGACCCAAACTACCTATTACGGCGATTATAAAGCAGTAAAAGGCATTAAAGTTCCTTATAAAATAACGCTTAATATGGGTATGGACCTTGAGTTTAAAGTGGTGGATGCCAAAATAAACGAAGGCGTAACACCTGCTGATTTCCAGTAAACAGCATTTTTATAAAAATAAAAGGGGCTTAGCGTAATGCTGAGCCCTTTTTTTAATGTGTTAAAAACGCTTACTGCGGTTTAGAAATGTCTGATGGCGTTACCTCGTTACGCTTAGAAAGCGGCGCAGGTTTTTTAACCGTGTCATTGCCTTCTGCGCTGCCCGGAGTACCTGAAGTCGAATTAGAGTTTTGTGCTGTAGAATCTGAAGTGGCTTCGGGGCTGGTGCGCACCCCGCCTGATGTTACCTCTTCCGAAGTAGTAGTACCAGTTTCTGAGGCACTATACGGCTGGCGGTCTTCCATGTGGCCGCTTTGTTTGCACGCTGTTAATGCCGCAGTACTTAACAATAGTATAAATATCTTTTTCATGGTTACACTTTTAGAATTTACAATAAAAGTAAACTCTGTCAAGCAGTAACGCCAACAATTTATAACTGCATTATTAAGAACACCCTACAAATTTTTATATAAATAACATCGGATTACCCGAATCTCATACTGACTTAACAGACTGCTTAGTTTCCCGCAGTGACAAACGTATCGTTGCTATCAGAGCGAAGCTACTGCCACTGAACACTGCCTACTAAAAGCTACTTCCCTTTGCCGTCTCCCCTTACCTTCTGTTCCCATTTCCAGGCAGAACCCAGGGCATCGGTAAGCGAAAGTTCGGCTTTCCAGCCCAGCACTTCGTTGGCTTTGGTAGTATCGGCATAGGCTTCAGTAACATCGCCCTCACGTGGGGGTACAATTTTGTAGTTCAGCTTTTGGCCTGTAGCGTCTTCAAACGCTTTTATTACCTCGAGTACCGAGTTGCCTTTGCCTGTACCCAGGTTAAACACTTCTACTTTTTCGGTATTTTTATGTTCTGTAAGGCGCTGCATTGCGGTAACGTGCGCTTTGGCAAGGTCTACCACGTGTATGTAATCGCGCACGCAGGTACCATCGGGTGTAGGATAGGTATCGCCAAAGACTGACAGCTGTTCGCGCAGGCCTATGGCAGTTTGTGTTATAAAAGGCACCAGGTTTTGCGGCACCCCGAGCGGAAGCTCGCCTATGTTAGCCGACGGGTGCGCCCCTACCGGGTTAAAGTAGCGCAGTAATATAGCGGTAATGTTACTCACCTTCGCCACATCGCGTATAATCTCCTCACCTATTTGTTTGGTATTGCCATACGGGCTCATAGCCGCCTGCACCGGTGTGTCCTCGCTTATAGGCATCTTTTCGGCCTGGCCGTATACCGTGCACGACGAACTGAATATAAAGTTGGCCGCGTCTTTTTTCTGCAATTCCTGAAGAATGTACACTAAGGCACCCAGGTTGTTTTCGTAATATAGCAGCGGGTTTTGAACACTCTCGCCTACTGCCTTGCTGGCCGCGAAGTGTATTACCCCGCTTACATCGCTGTATTTTTTAAAAAAATCCTGCACCGCAGCCTTATCCCTAAGGTCGATCTGTTCGAAGTCGGGCTTTTTGCCGGTTATGGCTTCAATGCCGTTAAGCACTTCAGTCGAAGCATTGCTAAGGTCATCTATAACCACCACATCAAAACCTACGTTTTGCAATTCTACCACAGTATGCGAACCTATAAAGCCAAGGCCGCCGGTTACCAGTATTTTCATATTTTATTTATGTTTTTGTTTGGTTCTTACGGTATAGTCAAACAGGTAGTTGCCGTTCATATCGTTGTAAATATACTTAAAGCTTATCTGGTGCTTAAAATCCCTAAACGTTGGTATGGTATCAATACCTGAAGCTGCCTGCTCTCTAAGAATCTTCTTTACCTGGCTAATATCAAAACCAAGGCTGTCTTTACGCCTGCCAAGAATGGTATAATAATAAGAAAATTCCATGCCTTTCACACTAACGCTGTCTACCATGGTTATCTCATCCATTTTTTGGGGCAGCAGTTTGTTGGTTTCCTTTGCCATCTGCTCCAGCTTTGCAGCCTCGGTTTCCCGTTCCTCCCTACAAGAAGTAAAAGTTACCAGGCAAAATAAGGCAGTTATGTAAAGAATGTTTTTCAAAGGCTTATTTTAAAAATTCAAGTATCTTACCGGTTATGAATGCAATCTGCTCATCGTCAAGTTCGGTATGCATTGGCAACGCCAAAACCTCGTTTACCAGCCGGTTCGTTACCGGGAAGTCGGCCTCGTTGTAGCGGCTGTCGGTATAAGCTTTCTGGCTGTGTAGCGGTATAGGGTAATAAATGGCGCACGGTACGCCGTTATCCAGGAGGTGCTGCATCAGGGCATTACGGTCGGCATCAATTACGCGCAGCACATACTGGTGAAACACGTGGCTGTCCTGCGTGCCCGTTATAATGGGCGTAATAATATTTTTATGGTTAGCCAGAGCCGCGCTGTATTTGGCAGCAGCCTCCTGGCGGGCAACATTATACTGGTCCAAAAACGGAAGCTTGGCGTTAAGCACCGCCGCCTGTATACTGTCGAGCCTTGAGTTTACCCCTACCACATCGTGGTGGTAGCGCACATACATGCCGTGGTTAACAATACCGCGAAGGGTGTGCGCCAGGTCATCGTCATTAGTAAAAATAGCGCCGCCATCGCCATAGCAACCTAAATTCTTGCTAGGGAAGAAAGAGGTTGAGGCCACATGGCCCATTACTCCCGCTTTCTTTTTTGTGCCGTCGGCAAAGGTATAATCTGCGCCTATGGCCTGGGCGTTATCTTCTATAACATATAGGTTGTGCTCTGCTGCCAGTGCTAAAATTTCTTCCATGTTAGCGGCCTGCCCAAAAAGGTGTACGGGCACTATAGCTTTTGTTTTTGGCGTAATAGCTTTTTTTATGGCCTCAATTGAAATGTTATAAGTGTCGGCATCCACATCAACTAACACGGGCGTAAGCTGCAATAGTGCAATAACCTCAACGGTAGCGGCAAAGGTAAAGTCGGCCGTGATAACCTCATCACCCGGCTTCAGGCCAAGGCCCATCATGGCTATTTGCAGCGCGTCAGTACCGTTAGCACACGGTATTACGTGCTTTACATCAAGGTACTGCTCCAGGCTTTTCTGGAAGCTGTGCACCTGCGGGCCGTTAATATATGCGGTATTATCAAGTACCTCCTGAATAGAAGCGTTTACAGTATCTTTTATATGGTCGTACTGGCTTTTCAGGTCGACCATTTGTATTTTTTTCATTTGTGCAGAAATTGTTTAAGTCAGGCAAAACTACTAATTTAATGCGGGGCTGCCAATGAAAATTGCGTAATTTAGCACCCCAATATTCAGCTTATGTTTATACTGTACAGCCTGCTTACGCGCCTTGCCTGGCCCCTACTGAACATTGTGGCGCTTTTTAACCACAAAATCAAACTTTTTGTGCGTGGTCGAAGGGATATTTTTGAAACCCTGGCACAAAAAATCGCAGCTACCGACAGGGTGATATGGTTCCACGCGGCTTCGTTAGGCGAGTATGAACAGGCATTACCCATTATGGAAAAAGTGCGTAAATTGTACCCGCAACATAAAATACTGCTTACGTTTTTTTCGCCTTCCGGCTATGAGATACGCAAGAATACCAAGGCCGCCGATGTGGTGATGTATCTGCCTTTAGATACTTTGGCAAATGCCAAAAGATTCGTTGCCCTCACCCACCCCGAACTGGTATTTTTTATAAAATATGAGTTCTGGCCCAATTACCTCAACGAACTTCAAAAGACGTATGCCAAAACCTACCTTATTTCAGGTTTATTCCGCCCCAACCAGGCATTTTTTAAATGGTATGGCGGTTTTTACAGGGAAGCATTTAAGGCCTTCACCCACTTTTTTGTACAGTATCAGAGTTCGAAGGAACTGCTGGCAACCATAGGCTTTACTAATTCAAGCGTGAGCGGCGACACCCGCTACGACCGCGTAAGCCGTATATTAGAACAGGATAATAGCCTGCCTTTTATACAAGAATTTATCAACGGGAAAACTACGCTGGTTTTTGGTAGTTCGTGGCCAAAGGACGAAATCATGTTTACTGATTTTATAAACAGCGCGGTCGACACCAAATTCATTATCGCGCCGCATACCTTTAGCGAAAGCCATATGGCCGATTTGCAGAAGAACATAAAGCGCAACGTTGTTTTATTTACCGAAAAAGACGGTAAAAACCTCGCAGAGTACGACGTACTCATAGTAAACACCATAGGCCTGCTGGGCAAAATTTACAGCTATGCCGATGTGGCCTATGTGGGCGGTGGCTTTGGCACAGCCGGGCTGCACAACATACTGGAGCCTGCCGCCTTTGGCATACCAATAGTTATAGGCCCCAACCATAAAAAGTTTCCCGAAGCGGTGGCAATGGTACAGACGGGCGGATGCATAGCGGTAAGTAACAAGCATGAAATGGAGGAAATCCTCTCGGCGCTGACCTATGGTGATGCTTACCGTACCGAAAAGGGTTTTATTGCCGGTAACTTTGTTCGCGAACGCCGCGGCGCCATTAATCATATCATCAACCACATACAGCATGATACAGCCAAAGTTTAAACCGTTTGAAGCGCCGGATGCAACGGCAGTTATGAATATGATGGAACAGTTCTATGCCATAGACGGCTACCCTATGGATGCCGCCGTGAGCAAAAGCCTGTTTTTTGAATTTATTGAGAATGATGCGTTGGGAAAAGGCTGGGTGATTTTGGCGAATGATAAACCTGTAGGCTATGTGATATTAACGTTTGTATTTAGTTTTGAATATGCCGGGCGTATTGCATTCCTTGACGAACTTTTTGTAAGCGAAGAAATGCGCGGGCAGGGTATTGCAAAACAGGCGCTCGATTTTATTTCGGCGGAAGCCAAAGCGTTTTCGGTTAAAATCATCTACCTGGAGATAGAGCCACACAATGAGGCTGCTAAAAAATTATACCTTTCTAAAAATTTTAACGAGCACAAGCGGGGGCTGATGCGGATGAACGTAGCCCCAACCCTCCCCTCCCTTAAGGAGAGTGAGTAGCTTTACCCGGGTCTTAAGGCAGACTGAATGGTTTTGTTACAAAAATCGTATATTCGTATAAATAATTTGCACAATGCTTACAGATGACCTCCAATATTTAGACGGGCTTAAAGAACAACTGAATAGCCTGAGGGGGCTGAACAGCGGTAAGGTGGCGAAGGCGTTTGATATTGAATATACATACGAAAGTAATAAAATTGAGGGTAACACCCTTACCCTTCAGGAAACGGCTCTTGTGATTGAAAAAGGCCTCACCATTGGTGGAAAAAGCCTCAATGAGCACCTCGAAGCCATTAATCATACTTTTGCTATCGATTACATAAAAGATATTGCTAAAAACAATGAAGCAATAACAGAACGGGTACTATTTGACATCCATAAGCTGATACTTCAGGGCATTGATAATGGTAATGCCGGGCGCTACCGCAATGTACCTGTGCTGATAAGCGGCGCACGACATATACCGCCACAGCCTTACCTTGTACAGAAGAAAATGGAAAGCATGTTTATATGGTATGCCGAAAATAACGGCTCATTGCACCCGGTAGTTTTAGCAGCTGAAATGCACGAGCGGCTGGTAAGCGTCCATCCGTTCATTGACGGTAATGGGCGTACAGCCCGCCTGCTGATGAACCTTATTTTACTGCAAAACGGCTTCCCGATCGCCATATTAAAAGGTGATGCTGAAAGCCGCCTAAAGTATTATACCGCCCTTGAAACCGCGCAGGTTTATGGAGACAAAACTCCGTTTATTTATTTTATTATTGAAAACATTAAAAATACTATGCAGCGTATCATAGCTATAGTACGGTAGCTAAGTGCTTTCATCCGCAATAAAATGGCTGTCCGCACCATCAGCAAGTACTAAATAAATACGTTCCCAGCGGTCACCTTCTATCAGTTCCCAGGTGTGGCCTTCGCCTATAGTATCTTCGGCAAGCAATAATATTCCGGGCTTTATGATAAAAGTATCGCCATTGCTAACCGTAAAGCGCAATGTACCGCTTATAGTAACCACATACTGCCTCCTGGGGGCAGGGTGCGCTACTTTCTGGTATTCCTCAATGTAGGTTTGCGCAAAAAAACCCTTCCCCTCAATAAACACGGTATTGGCCATGCTGCCATATTCAAAGGTGCATTTGCCGTCGGGGGTATTAAAAAGCCTTATGGCTTTTATAAGTACTGTATCTGTCAAAATCAGTATATATTATCTTATCGCATCAGTGCGAAGTGCCCAAAAATTTCGGGCGTGCTGTCATCTATTTTTATTACATACCAGTAGTCGGTTGCCGGCAGCAGGTAGCCATTCAGCGTGCCATCCCATGTGCGGTTGCGGCGGTTAAGCTGGGTTATGAGCTTGCCATAGCGGTCAAAAATGGTAACGGTAGCCTGGGGTAACGATGCCATACCGGCAAGGGTAAATACATCATTCGTGGCATCACCGTTTGGTGTAAAATATTTTGGTATCAGGTAAATAGTAAACGACCAGGGAAACTCACCACACCCGTTACGCGATTTTGCAGTAACAATATGCCTGCCGCTGTTCAGGTTTGTAAATATAGGCGAATCCTGGTACGGGCCGCCGTCAAGGCTGTACTGGTAGTTTTCGGGGTCGTTTCGTAGCATTTCCACGGTTATCTTATCGGTACTTATAAGCACATCGCTTATTATGGGTGCGTACAGCATTTCTACTATATAGGTAGCGGTGGCACTACACCCAGCTGCATTTTCAATTTCTACCGTATAAGTTCCGGGTACAACAACATCTATAGAAGGGGTCGTTTCGGTTGTAGACCATGTATATTTTACAATATCAGGGTCGGCAGCATCCAGCGTAAGCGCGGTGCCTTCGCAAAAAGAAAGGTCAACACTGTATTCATCGGGCGTAGCCAGCTGGTTTACAGTAACAGCCTCGCGGGTTGTTGATACGCAGCCCTGGTTAACCGCTTCGGCATAAAAATTAGCTGTACTGTTAACCTGAGGCGCGGTAAAAGGGCTGCCGGAGCCTATGGGCGTAGTAGCAGTAAGGCTGTCGTACCAGTTTATAGTGCCTACCGTAGTGGTAGCTTCCAGTATTGCATTCTCATTACCACATGCAGGAACCGTTGCGTTTGTTACGGTTACTACCGGTACTTCGGTAATATTTGCCATTACCGGTGTGCGTGGCGCTGTGGTACATGTTGCATCATAAGCCGATGCGTAATAGGTAGTGGGTACGCTTATTGTAGGCGTGGTAAAGCTGTCGCCTGTGGCAAGCAGGTTTCCTCCGGTAGCGGCATCATACCAATATACTGTACCACTATCGGCTGTGGCCTGTAGCAGCGCAGTGCCTGTACCGCAGCTCGCTGCAGAATCTGACACGCTTGTTATTCTGTTTATAGTTATTGTTGTAGACGCCGCAATATTAAGCACAGGATCCCCAGGCGTGCCTCCATATTCTACTATATAGCCTTTAGGAGCATATTCATTAGGCCCGCCTGCATTTGCAAGATCGTTCCAGGACCCCGGTATGCCTACCCCGGGCGCTGTGATATGCGCATAATCTTCGTTATTTGCGTTATTAGGCTCTCCGGTATTCCAAAACGCAAAATTTGGTGTAGAGCCATTAAATGTGCCGTTCCAAAAAGTGGTACCTGCTTCAGGTCCTGTGGCCCATTTCCACACGCCTTCAACCGCCTCATCGGTTCCGCCTATCCACCCGGTACCGGTAGCCTGCTCCCCGCACAATTGCGCTTCTTCTGCTGTAGTAAGCGTTGCGAGGTAACCCTGAAGCCCGTAGTAATTATCTGCTGCTGCGGCATCTCTTGACGATGACCAGGTAATGCCGTTAGATGAAACAAACCTATAATAATGGCCTGTAGAAGGAAGGTAGTTTGCCTCACCTATACTGATAGAAAAGGTGCGCGTACCAGAAACATTTATATTGGTATTGTTAAAAACCACAGCAAGTACCGCCTGTTCCAGCGTAGCAAACGGTAAAACCTGTCCCCCTACCCCGCTTATTGTAAGCTTAGCGGTAGTGGGATTCCAGCTTGTTGTAACATTAGGTATGGGGGTAGGAAGCGTGAGCTGGTCCTGCCCGCTTTCGTACCCTGATGATATTTGTATATATACCGCAAGGGCAGTTGTGTCGGCAGGATCAGCGTCGGTAATACTAAATGATGTTGCAACATTAATGGGTGTACCCGGGCAATATACCTGATTTCCGGCAGCAGTAACTACCGGCGGCTGGTTTGTTTGCGCAAACATGCTTAGTGAGGAAAGCGCAAAAACAACGCATGTTATTATATAAAACACTAAAGGATTCTTCATTTCGTAAAAATAGAAAATATTTTTAACGGGATTGTTAATTTTTAGGATATTGTAATTTCTGAAAAACATCCCACACCACGATACCCGCGCTTACCGAAATGTTGAGGGAATGTTTAGTACCAAGTTGCGGAATTTCTATAACACCATTGCAAAGGTCTACAGCATCCTGGGAAACGCCTTTTACCTCATTACCAAACACTAAGGCGTACCTTTTTTCTGGCAACGGCATAAAATCCTGTAAAAATACAGCATTTTCTACCTGCTCTGCGGCAAACACCTGCACCCCTTCGCTTTTAAGCAGGGTTATTACTTCTGTAATGTTTTTGTAATGTTCCCAGGCTACGGTTTCGGTAGCACCCAGGGCCGTTTTATGTATCTCTTTATTAGGAGGCGTGGCGGTGATACCGCACAAGTATATCTTTTCGAGCAAAAAAGCATCGGCCGTGCGAAACACCGAACCTATATTATGCAGGCTCCTTATATCATCCAGTATAAGGATAAGCGGTGTTTTATCTGCCTCTTTAAATTCAGCCGCACTAAGGCGGCCTAACGCTTCGTTAGCTATTTTTTTCATAAACCGGAAATTTGGCACAAAGGTAGCGAAACGCTTTAATTATTTTTTTCATTACAAGCGGCACGACATATAAAAAAACCACGCTTTGTAGCGTGGCGTAGTATGAAAAAAAAATTAGTTTTTAGTTTTTTGGCAATTGCCCGGGTTGCGCTTTCTCTATAGCACCGCCCTTACTTTTAAATTTAGAGTTGCCTTTGTCGCCCATGGTACCCGGCTGTTTAGCCTTAAAGGTTTTCCAGTTAGCAAACTGCTCTGTAGTAAGTATTTCTTTCATTTTAGCCCTAAACGCTTCTTTATCTTCTTTTGCCTTTGCCCTTAACGCTTCCTTTGCAGCGTCATCCATTGCTGCTTTACGCTCTTCTTTAAGGGCAGCTCTTGCCTTTGCCTCCTGCTCATATAAGGCCCTTACTTTTACCTGCTGCTCAGCCGTAAGGGCAAGTTCTTCGCTAAGTTTTTGCGTTTGCGTTTCCGGGGTTACTTTTTCCCGCTTTGGCGTAGTAAGCGCCGTATTTTCAGTTTTTGCCGTAGTTTGTGCAAATGTGGCTACGCCGGTCATCAACAAGGCTGCCATTAACAGGTGTTTCATTTCGTTTTAATTTAAGAATTGTAATTTCAAAAATACAAAAAGAATGCCATTATGTATACCAAATGGCAAAGGCTGTTAATAATCTTTAATATTATGACGGAGGCACTTCGGGCGCAATTGCTTTTTTTTCGATAAATTCGCCCATTACAGTAAAAATAATAGCCTTGGCAGCCACAAAAGAAAAGACCGTTAAAGAAACCCCGCTTATGAAACAGTATAATGCCATCAAGGCCAAATACCCTGATGCGTGCCTGTTGTTTCGTGTAGGCGATTTTTATGAAACCTTTGGGCACGACGCCATACGGGCCGCCGGCATACTGGGCATTACCCTTACCAAGCGCGGAAACGGCAGCGAAAGCGAAACGGCACTGGCGGGTTTTCCGCACCACTCGCTCAATACTTATTTGCCTAAACTGGTTAAGGCGGGCCTGCGCGTAGCAATATGCGACCAGCTGGAAGACCCAAAAATGACTAAGACCATAGTAAAGCGCGGGGTTACCGAACTGGTTACGCCCGGCGTGTCGATGAACGACGAGGTGCTGCACAGCAAGAGCAACAACTTCCTGGCATCGGTATATTTTGGGCGGAAAACCATCGGCATATCGTTTCTTGATGTTTCTACCGGGGAGTTTTTAACCGCACAGGGCAATGAAGATTATATTGATAAGCTGTTGCAAAACTTTAACCCCAGCGAGGTGCTTGTTGCCAAGAATGAAAAGAATACTTTTAAAGAAGCCTTTGGGGACAACCACCATACCTTTTTCCTGGAAGACTGGGTATATAAAGAAGACTATGCTTTTGACAGCCTTACCAACCACTTTGGTACCAATTCACTAAAAGGCTTTGGAATTGAAGAACTGACCGAGGGCGTAATAGCCAGCGGGGCGGTGCTGTTTTACCTGGGCGAAACACAGCACAACCGGGTGCAGCACATAACCAACATTCAGCGTATAGCCGAAGATGCTTATGTGTGGATGGACCGTTTTACCATACGCAACCTCGAACTGTACCACAGCACCAACCCCAATGCGGTTACGCTACTTGACGTGATAGACCGTACCCTCTCCCCCATGGGCAGCCGTTTGCTAAAGAGGTGGCTGGCACTTCCGTTAAAGGATGCCAACAAGATACGCGCACGACACGAAGTGGTAGCCTACCTGAAGGACAACCAAAGCATACTCGCCCGTATACAGAACCAGGTAAAACAGATAAGCGACCTTGAGCGGCTTATATCGAAAATCGCGACAGGCAAGGTTTCGCCCCGGGAGGTAATTTACCTTAAGGAATCGCTTGACGCCATTGTGCCTATAAAGCAACTGGCACTGGAGAGTGATAACGACGCGCTAAAAGCCATAGGCGACAGCCTTCACGCCTGCGAACTGCTGCGTGAAAAGATAAAAACCACCCTGAATCCCGAAGCGCCCGTGGCCATTAACAAAGGCAACGCCATTGCAAAAGGCATTCACCCCGAACTTGACGAGCTACGCGCCATTGCCTACAGCGGCAAAGAATACCTTGAAGGGATAGAGCGCAGGGAAAGCGCCAATACCGGGATTACATCGCTAAAAATATCGTTTAATAATGTTTTTGGTTACTATATAGAGGTGCGTAACACCCATAAGGACAAGGTGCCGGCAGACTGGATACGCAAGCAAACGCTCGTTAATGCGGAGCGCTACATTACCGAGGAGCTTAAAGAATATGAAACCAAAATACTGGGCGCCGAAGAAAAAATACAGGCGCTGGAAACCCAGCTGTTTGATCAGCTTGTGGTTTGGATTTCCACCTACATAAAGCCCGTGCAGCTTAACGCCGGCCTGGTGGCACAGGTAGACTGCCTCACTGGGTTTGCCCAGCTGGCCATAGAAAACAAATACGTGCAGCCGAATATAGACGACAGCCACGAACTCGAAATTAAAGAAGGCCGCCACCCGGTTATAGAAAAGCAGTTGCCAGTGGGTACGCCCTACATTACTAATGATGTGTACCTGGACCGTACCGCCCAGCAAATTATCATGATTACGGGGCCCAATATGTCGGGTAAATCGGCAATCCTCCGCCAGACAGCGCTTATTGTACTGCTGGCACAGATGGGAAGCTTTGTACCTGCGGAGAGTGTGCGTATGGGAATTGTAGACAAGATTTTTACCCGTGTGGGCGCGAGCGACAACATCAGTATGGGCGAATCTACATTTATGGTAGAAATGAACGAAACGGCAAGCATCCTTAATAATTTATCTGACCGTAGCCTGATACTGCTCGACGAGATAGGCCGCGGCACGAGTACCTATGACGGTATTTCGATAGCCTGGGCCATCGCCGAGTTTTTGCACGAGCACCCGGCGCAGCCTAAAACGCTGTTTGCTACGCACTACCACGAACTTAACGAAATGCAGGATATTTTTGACCGTATACAGAACTTCAACGTGAGTGTTAAGGAACTTAAAGATACGGTGCTGTTTATACGTAAGCTGGTAAAAGGCGGCAGCGCCCACAGTTTTGGTATACATGTGGCTAAAATGGCGGGCATGCCGCAAATGGTAATCCAGAAAGCGCAAAAACTGCTTAAAAAGCTGGAGAAAGACCACAGCGGAGAAGCACTCTCAAGCATTAAGGCGCAGGCCAAAGACGACATGCAGCTGAGCTTTTTTAACCTTGACGACCCACTGCTCGAAGAAATTAAGCAGGAAATTATCAACCTCGACATCAACACGCTTACCCCGGTAGAGGCGCTGATGAAGCTGAATGAAATAAAGAGGATGCTGGTTCGTTAATGCGTGGATTTGTTAATTCGGAAGAAGGGTTATGCGGTATTTGATGGAACGCGGATGACACGGATTTCTTTACGCTGTTTACCGTTCCTGTCTTCACACG